>NZ_SLXS01000011.1 GCF_004340785.1 Tumebacillus sp. BK434
TGACTCGTATCTCATCTCTGTAACACTCGTTTAGTTTTCAAGGATCAAGAACAGGATGTTCATTGTCCAGCGTTGCGACAGGACGTCGCGTTCTTCGCTGGGCTATCATCACCGCGTGTCTCTCGCGGCGACAAGAGATAATCTATCATATCCAAACTCAGATGTCAACTAGAAGTTTTGATCTTCTCATCACCGCGTCTCTCGCGGCGACAAGAACCATCTTAACACACGCCCCTTCATCCGCTCAATTCGCCTCCGCGAACAAACGCAAACAAACCCAATGAAGAACGGCTCTGCGCAGAGAACCGCTTTCCCATACGCGCTAAGAACCAGGTATTCGCCAAAGTCCGCTTCCACGCAGAGCATGTAAGGTCTAACCGCTCCGCATTTTGTCCATCCTGAATCTGATACAGAAACATATCCAACAAAGGAGCCCGCCCAATGTTTACGCACAAACTCACGCTGACCGCCGCCGCTTTGCTTGCCGCAGCACTGCTCGCCGGCTGCGGTCCCAAAGAAAAGATCACACCCACTCAGCAACATCCGCAGGATACTCCGTCAGCTGCCGCGCTCAGCAACAAAGCGCCGGCCAAGCCCACGCTGCAGATGAAAGTGGACGTCACCGGCACCAGCGCGAAGATCACCTTCCGCACCGACAACATCCGACTCGCGCCGGAACATTACAGCGGGATGCACATCCCCGGCGAAGGCCACATCCACCTCTTTGTCGACGGCAGCATCACCCGCATCGGCGTCAAAGAAAGCACCTACGTCCTGAACGACCTCACCAAAGGCAAACACACGCTCGAAGCGACGCTGCACACCAACAACCACCAGCCGTATAACGTCAAGGACACTGCCGAATTTCAAATCAACTAACAAAAAGAACCCTGCCCGCACCTCCGCGAACAGGGTTCTCCCATCGAAAACGATCATATAAGAACTACGCCTGCGCCAGATCCCGGCGCTTCGAGCGCATCCTAAGCTCCGACACCACGATCCCGGCCAGGATCAACACGATCCCGACCCATTGCACGCCCGCGACGTGTTCGCGCAGGATCACAAACGCGGCGACCACCGCTACCGGCAGCTCGATCGAACCGAGCACGCCGGCCAGCGAACCGCCGACACGCGGAATGCCGATGTTAAAGAACACCGGCGGGATGATCTGCCCGAGCGCTCCGATTAGCAGCGCCCAGAACCACAGCCCGTCGAACAGCGTCCCGTTCCACAAAAACGTCGGCGGAAACACGAAGAACACCGCCACCGTCGAAGCCACCGCGATGATCGCGGAGTTCACCCACGGCGAAGTCCCCTCGCGCACATAGCTCGTAAAATACAGGAATGTGCTGTACGTCACCGAAGACAACAGGCCCAAGAGCAGCCCGGTCATCGAAACACTACCCCAATCGGCGTGCAGCAGGTCAACCGCAAACACCGTCCCTGCCAGAATCAGCACCAGCGCGGCCCATTTTGCTTTGTTCGGCTTCCTGCGGGTGACCAGAAAATCGATCAGCATCACAATCCACGCAAACTGGAACAGGAGCACGATCGCCAGCGACGCCGGCAGATCGGCCAGCGCCAGGTAATAAAACACGCTGGTGCCAGTCGACAGCAACCCGAGAAAAACGAACAAGAGCACATCGCGTCCGGTCAGCTTCTTAAAATGACGGAACTGAAAGGCGGCGATCAACAACAGAATGGTTGATGCCATGAAGTACTGCGAAGACGTTACATCACCCGGCGTAAAACCGGCGTCATACGCCATCTTTATCACCGGCGAGATCAACCCGTAGCTGGCCCCGCCAATCAAGACAAATAAGATCGCCCACATGCGGCTCATCGTAATCCCACCTTCTCTGAATCTCACAACACCCTCACAGAATACCGATCATACACTAGTTCGTTTCCCGATGCACGAGGTCACAGCATCACAATAAAGTAGCGCAAAAGCAGTGCAGAAAAACGGGTTCCTTCTTCCTATATAAGATAAGACATTCCACTTCGCCTCATCCCAGACAAAAAAAGAGACCCGGACCTCCCGCATAAGGGAGCCGGATCACGCTCACAATAGTCCTAACGTCGCCGCCGTGTGCGGCCCGATGCGCCGCTTGATGTACAGTTCGGCGATCACGTACGGATCATCAACCCACACCGACTGGTTGTTCTGCTTCACCGCCACGCGCCGCCGCTGCTGCCCGCCGCCGACCGTGTCGAGCACCGAATACATCGCCGTCCCGACCGGCACGTACAAGTGTACAATTTTACGCCCGCTCGCAAGCAGGACCCGCACCTCCGGGAACGGGGACAAGAGCGGATAGATCCGCGCATGCAGAAGCGATGTCACCGCCAGCAGGTAGCGGTCTTCGCTGCCATAGCGCGCGATCTCGTGGTTGATCCCGACGACCCGTTTGTCGTCGCTGATCCCGAGATAGAGATTGCCGTTGTTCGAGTTGGCAAACGCCACGACCGACTTGAGAATCTTCTCTTTCGAATTCTGAAAATCGAGCTTGAATTCGATCTCCTGATTCTCCTCTCGTGCAATCGCCCGAAACACATTGTCCTCCCGTCCGAGGTACAGATAGCGCGAGATCGCCCGCAGCCGGTACGTGTACGATTCGAACACATCCTGATCGAGCACCACATCTTCGATCCGGTAGCGCACTTCCTGCCAGAGCTGCTGCACGTCCCCGTGCAAGCAGATGTCGAACTGCACCTTCCGCCCCAGCGCATGGATGTCAAAACCGACCCCGCAATCCGCTTCCTGCGGCTGGTACTGCAGCCCGCCGCTCTCCAGCACAAAAACGCCCGCCTGCAGCAGCGCATCGAAATACACCCGCGGCATCGCCAGCTTTTTGCGAATCCGCTCTTTAAAAAGCGGCAGTCCGGCCCGCTCCACCTCATGAAACAGCCGCAGCTGAACCTCCTGCCCGGCAACCTGTTTTAGAACAGCAACAAATCGACAACTGAGTAATTGATTCATCCGTTTGTACCCGGTTTGCCGAGCCGCTGGAACATCTTATTCTTGTACGCTTCCACGCCCGGCTGGTCAAACGGATTGACCCCGAGCAGGTAGCCGCTCAGCGCACATGCCTTTTCAAAAAAATAGAACAGGTGCCCGACATGCCGCTCATCCAATTGCGCAAGCGTCAACAGCAGATTCGGCACGTTCCCGTCCTGATGCGCCTCGACCGTGCCCCGATAGGCCTGTTCGTTGACAAAAGTCACGCTTTTGCCGGCCAGGTAATTCAGGCCGTCCGGATCGCCGGGCAGGTCGGGCACCATCCGCTCGCTCCCCGTCCGCGCCACCCAGAGCACCGTTTCGAACAGATGACGGGGGCCGTCCTGGATGAATTGCCCCAGTGAATGCAGATCGGTCGTAAATTGCGCCGCCGCCGGAAAGATTCCTTTGCCGTCTTTCCCTTCGCTTTCCCCGAACAGCTGTTTCCACCACTCGGCAAACGCCGCAAACGCCGGTTCATACGCGGCCAAGAGCTCGATCTGCTTGCCTTGGCGGTACAGCTCGTTGCGCCAGACGGCGTAGCGGTAACAACCGTTGGCGTCGAGATCGGGCACCGCATACTCCGCGCTCGCTTCCTGCGCCCCGGCCAGCAGCTCGCGGATGTTCAGCCCGGCCACGCCCATCGGCAGCAGGCCGGCTGCCGTCAGCACCGAATATCGGCCGCCGACATCGTCCGGCACCACCAGCGTTCGCCAGCCTTCCCGTTCTGCCAATCCCCGCAGTGCGCCACGCGTCCGGTCGGTCGTGGCGATGATCCGCCTGGCCGTTTCCTGCCGGCCGTATTTTTGCGTCATCCAGTCCCAGGCGATGCGCAACGCCAGGGCCGGTTCGGTCGTCATACCCGACTTGGAGACAACATTGATTTCGACATCCTTATCGGCAAGAATCGACAAGACACTATTTATATAGGAAGCAGAAAGATTTTGCCCTAGAAAATATACGGCAGGACCTTTGCGCTCTGCCAGGGGGAGTTGATTGGAAAAATGCGGCGTGAGCAGCTCGATCGCCGCCTTTGCGCCCGCGTAGGAGCCCCCGATTCCAATGACGAGCAGCGCCTCGGCACGTGCCCGAATCCCTTCGGCCGTCTCGGTGATCTGCCGTACCTCTTCATCATCCGGCGCCAGCGGGTCGAGCCAGCCGAGCCACTTCTGTCCAGGTCCGCCCTTTCCGTGCAGCAGGTCGTGCGCCCGCTGCGCCTTGGCCTGCCAGCCGGCCGATTCAATTCCATCCATGTATACAGCGGCGCGGGGAAAATCGACTTGAAGTTTCGACATCGTTCGACCCCTTTCGGACTCCGTTTGCTTTATCCATATGACCAGTCCGCCCGGCTCATACTCCCTCCGGTCATTTAACATTCGGGGCTCCCGAATTGTCCAAATATTAAAAACAACTTATTTATCCCGTTAACCCGCTTGATTGCGCTTCCAAGAAGAATGTTAACATTTATCGTTGACAAAAACTTGAACTGCAAGCAGAATAGCACTAAGGGTAGAAAGACCTAATTTTTGGGGGAGGGGTAGCACATGAGAGCACCCAAGAACTGGCTTCTTGGAGCTATCGGGATTGGCCTGGTAGCCTCCATGCTGGCATTTACGAACGGACAAGCTGCAAGCAACAACGGAAATGGAAATGGGGTTCCGTTTCAGTTGGCCGCTTTGCAAGAGGAGTTTGATGCGCTGAAGAGCGCCTTTACGGCACAGCAGTCCACAGTTGGCAATCTGCAGGGGATGCAGACTTCACAAGATCAACTGATCGCCCAACTGAAAGCTGAAAATGCACAACAAGACCTGGTGATCAAGTCGCTGCAAACCACATCGGCCGATCAAGTGAAGCAGATCAAGACCTTGGAGACCCAATCGGCGGAGCAAACGACCGCTATCAGCTCCCTGCAGTCGAAATCGGCAGCTCAAGACCAGCTGATTCAAACTCTGAATGCCCGTTTCACCGCGCAAGACCAAACGATCGCCGGCCTGAATGCGCAACTGCTGCAAACCGGCGAAGTGATCAAGGGCTATGAAGCACAGCTTCCGGCGTGGATGAACAAAGCAAACGCGCTGCAAACGGAAAATGATGCACAAGCCGCACAGATCATCGAACTGCAAAACCGCCTGAACAATCTGCAGACACCCGACTACTCCGGCGTGATCGGTCAACTGAACGGCAAGATCGCCGCTCAGGAAGATGTGATCACAAGCCTGCAGGCGCAACTGGCTGCACTGGAAGCGAAACTTGCCAACCTCGGTTCCAACCCGCAGCTGCCGGGCGGCACCACCACACCGACTCAGCCCAACCCGGGCACCGAGCCGACCCAACCGACTCCGGGCACCGACCCGACCAAGCCGATCCCGGGCACCGATCCGTCCCAGCCGACTCCGGGCACCGACCCGACCAAGCCGATCCCGGGCACCGATCCGTCCCAGCCGACTCCGGGCACCGATCCGACCAAGCCGATCCCGGGCACCGATCCGTCCCAGCCGACTCCGGGCACCGATCCGTCCCAGCCGGCTCCGGGCACTGGCCCGACCAAGCCGACCGATGAGGTCATCCTGCCGCAGCTCCCGGAACCGACCGTGCCGACCAAGCCGACTCCGGTCCCGACTGCAAAAGGCTCCTACGAAGAAAGCTCCAGCCTGATCAACTACACCGGTGTCTGGACCGACTTCTCCGCTCCGCAAAACAGCGGCGGGGCCGTCAAGTACACCGGCGAAAAAGGCGCTTCCTTCAAGGTGAACTTCACCGGTACCGCGCTGCAGATCGTCGGCTACAAGTCCAAGTACATGGGCATCGCTGACGTCTTCATCGACGGCAACAAAGTAGCCAGCATCGACTACTACGCCGCTTCCACCATCTACAAGCAAGTGCTGTTCACCGCTGCCGGCCTGGAGCTGGGCGAACACACCGTTGAGATCGTGGCGACCGGCACCAAAAACAGCGCTGCGCTGAACTCCAACATCAACATCGACAAGATTGTTGTGGAGTAACAGAGTCCCAGTGCCAAAGAACCACACGTTCGACATGAACGTGTGGTTTTTTGTCGATACAGAGAGACTTTCGTCGTAAAACGATTAAAATTGTTTATTTAAACTACTACTTATTGACTAGGTTTATAGGAACAATGCATAATGAGGTTGGGGATACACACTTTCGAGTGCAGGGGGAAGGAGTATGAGATGAAAGCTGCCAACACGACGCTCATCATGGCGCCTCTCGCAATTGCGACGGCCGTCTTGGCGTTCGTCTTCAGCGGGCCTGAACTGCCGCCGTCGACATCGAGCCAAGCAGCCGGCAGCGGGTCTGTGACGACGTCACAACAGAATAACGCCACTGCCGACAGTCACGGAGTACCGGGCGATCTGTCCCGTTTGGAGGAGCAGATCAAGAAATTAACCACCCGGGTGACGAATCAGGATCAAGTGATTCAGACTCTGCAGACTCAACTGACCAGTCAGGAGCAACGCACGTCCGATTATCAAGGGCAAATTGACGTGCTGCACGCGCAAGCTGCCGCTCAGCAACAGCAGATGGAACGCCTTCAGACCCAGACTTCAACCCAGCACGAAGGCATCACCGAATTGAAAGCTAAATCCACAGCTAACGAACGTGACATCCGTGAGCTGTTCGCGGCTGCCAAGACCGACCGGCAGAATGTGAAGGAACTGCGGAACATCACCGCCATTCAATCTTCTGAGATAGATGGTCTCCAAACTGTCACCGCCGCTTATGAGCAACAGATTGCAGGCCTTGAATTGGATTCGAAGCAATATGCAACACAGTTCAAAGAGGTGCTTCAGGCGTCGACCGACCTGAAGAACAGCCTGGAAGCGGTGAAAAGAGCCAACCAGGACAACGCGAACATGATCGGCGGCGTCAGCAACGCTCTCTACGCGCAAAGCCTCAAGATCACCGCGCTCGAGCACAACTCCGACAGCGAGGCGATCGAGGAGCTCGACACGCGCATCGGCGAGCTGGAGACGGCGAAGGCGGCGCTGCAAGCGTCGATCGACACGCTGGAAAACGCCAAGGCGGCGCACGAGATCTCTCTCGAATCGCTGAACACGCTGGCGACCGCCAACAAAGGCAAGATCGACAACCTGATCGCCCAAGACGCAGCCTTCAGCAGCGACATCACCGCGCTGAAAGCAAAAGACACTTCGCTCGACCAGGACATCGCCGCCGTGAACACGGCCCTCGGCGCGGAGAAATCCGCGCGACAGCAGGCGGTGACCGACTTGGAAACGGCGCTCGCGACAGAAGCGACCGCCCGCAGCACCAAGGACACCGAGCTGTCCGGCATCCTTGCCGCCGAAACATCGGCCCGCATCGCAGCCGACAACAAGCTGACGAGCGACCTCGCGGACGAAGTGACCGCTCGCAAAGACCTGGGCATTGCGCTTACGGCGAGCATCGCAAGCCTGAACACCACGCTGACCAGCGAACTGAACGCGCTGAAGACGAAGCTCGCCGACGACCTCGCAGCTTTGAACAGCGCGATCACCGCGAAGCTGGACGAGCTGTTTACTGCCAATGCAGCGCAAGACCTTGCGTTTCTCTCATTCAAAGAGGGGTACGACGTGCAGATCCAATCCCTGCTGACTCGACTTACCGGACACGATAACTCGATCGGCGCTCTGCAAACCGCCTCTTCTGGGCTTACAAGCACTGTCACCACCCTGCAGGGCAACTTGCAAACCCAGACCAACAACCTGTCGACCTTGACCACAAACGTCGGCGGCATCCGCTCCGACCTGACCAGCGTCGACGGCCGCGTCACCCAGCTCGAGACCAAAGTCGCCGAGATGATCAAACCGGGCGACGGCACCACCCCAGACCCGGGCACCGACCCCGGCGGCGGCACACCGCCACCAACATGTCCGCCAAATAACATCTGCGAAGAAAATAGCTCAATCTTCGACTGGACCAAGTATTCTGGTTGGACTGATGCCCCATCAAGTAAATACCATTTGAATGGGATAGCAAAAACGGCGATTGCCGGCAACGCGAATACAGCATTGGAATTTGCTTTCTATGGAAAGGGATTTGATCTCGTTGGATATAAATCCGCTTTCATGGGCACCGGTGAGGTGTTTGTGCTCGAAGGGGCTTCAGCAACGCCTCGCTCACTCGGCATTCTCGATTTTGCGCTCCCATCTGGATCCACCACCCAGTACCAACAGGTAATCAAGTCCATGGAGTTGAGCGCAACAGCTGCTATCCATCGGATTCGAATTGTTCCTTTGACCAAAAGCATCAACTTTGACTACATCAGAATCATCCCATAACACAAAAACCGCTTACTCCCACGAGTAAGCGGTTTTCTTTTCCTTCTTATCCCCTCTTATTCCCGAAGGGCTGCCGCTTCGGCCATCGATGCCTGGATTTCCTGCATCGCGGCCAGAACCGCATCATCCTTCGGCTGCCAGAGGTAAGTCGGCACGATCGCTTTGAACAGAGCTTTGATCTCCTCCGCCTTGTGCTCCACGTCGGGCGCGAACGCCATCGCTTCGAGTCGCTTGATCATGAACTGCAGCTCGTCCCACGAAAAGTCCAGCGGACGCCCGACGAAGATCCGGTTGTGCTTGGTCTCCTCCGTGCCTTCTTCGTTCGTCAAAATCTCCTCAAACAGCTTCTCGCCCGGACGAATGCCCGTGTAGACGATCGCAATGTCCTCATCCGGCCGGAATCCGCTCAGCCGAATCAAGTCGCGCGCCAGATCGGCGATGTTCACCGGCTCCCCCATGTCGAGGATGAAGATCTCCCCGCCTTCCGCCAAGGCACCGGCCTGGATCACCAGCTGCGACGCTTCCGGGATCGTCATAAAGTAGCGCACCATCTCCGGATGCGTCACCGTCACCGGCCCGCCGGCGAGGATCTGGCGCTTGAAGACCGGGATCACGCTGCCCCGGCTGCCCAGCACGTTGCCAAAGCGCACCGCGACAAACTGCGTCTCGGAGATCCGGTCCAGCCCCTGGATGATCATCTCCGCCACCCGCTTCGACACGCCCATCACCGATGTCGGATTGACCGCCTTGTCGGACGAGATCATCACAAAGCGGCTCACCCCGTACTCATGCGCGCACTCGGCGACATTTTTCGTGCCCAAGACGTTGTTCTTGATCGCTTCCTGCGGATTGCGCTCCATCAGCGGCACATGCTTGTGCGCCGCCGCATGAAACACCACGCACGGCCGGTACGCGGCAAACACCGCATTCAGCCGCTTGCGGTCTTGAATGTCGGCGATGATCGTCACCAGTGGCAATTGCGGATACTTGCTGCGCAGCTCCAGCTCGATCTCATAGATCGAGTTCTCCCCATGCCCGAGCAACAGCAGCTGCTGCGGCTCAAACTTGCTGATCTGGCGGCAGAGCTCCGACCCGATCGAGCCGCCCGCGCCGGTGACCAGCACCACTTGCCCGGCCACGTAGCTCGCCACGCCTTCCAGATCGACCTGCACCGCCTCACGCCCGAGCAAGTCCTCGACGCTGACTTCGCGGATCATGTTCACCGACACTTTGCCGGCCACGATGTCAGACACGCGCGGCAACGTTTTGATCTGGCAGGTGGTGCGCTTGCAGATGTCGAGAATCGCTGCGATCTCCGTCTCCAAGGCTGACGGGATCGCGATCAGGATCTTCTGCACGCCGTATCGCTCCACCGCGTACTGGATCGCTTCCCGGCCGCCGACGACCGGCAGTCCGAGGATGCGCAGCCCCCGCTTCTTGTGATCGTCATCGATAAACGCCACCGGGTTCAGCGTCGAATAGGGCGACGTCTTCAGCTCCCGTGCGATCAGCGCCCCGGCGCTGCCTGCACCGACGATCAGCACGCGCGGATGGCTCGGCTCGCTCTTCATCACCGAGTCATGGAAGATCCGCCAGGCCAGCCGCGACCCGCCTACCCCGAGCACCGTGAGCAGCCAGGACAAGAGCAGGACGGTGCGCGGCACTTTGAACCATTCGAACTGCAAATAAATCATTTGATGAATCAGTGCAAAGATCAGCGCGGTCACGATCGTGGCCCGCAAAATCGTTTTCAATTCCCCAATGCTGGCGTACTGCAGCACCGAATGATACATCCGCATCAGATAAAAGATGCCCGGCGTCAGCACCGCATGCAAGAGCACCACATACGGGAACGCCGCAAAATACGTCGGCATCACTTGAAAATCGAAGCGCAAAAAATATGCCAGCGTCACCGCCATCGCAGCGATGCACACATCAATCGTGCCAAGCGTCACCATTCGCAGGCGATAGTTCACCCGACTCTCCCCCCTACTGCACCCAACGACGGCTGTTATTTTACAACCGGCTCTTTTGCATTCGCAATCTCTTCTTTGATCGCCGCGACCACAGCTTCAACTTCTGCTTCGGTCAGGTTGTTAAAAAACGGGATTGCCAGCGTCTTGTCGGCCACGCGCTCCGTCACCGGGAAGTCGCCGCGCTTATACCCAAAGCGCTCGACATAAAACGGCTGCAGGTGAATCGGCGTAAAGTATGGACGGCAGCCGATCCCGCGCTTGCTGAGCCGCTCCATCACCAGATCGCGGTCTACGTCTTCCGCAAAGCGGATCACGTAGACGAACCAGCTCATCTTCACGTTGTCCTCCACGTGCGGCACGATCACTTCCGCCACGCCTTGCAGCCGCTCCGTATACATCGCCGCGACCCGGTCGCGCTTCGCCAGGATCTCGTCGATGCGCTCCAATTGCGCCACGCCAAGCGCTGCGCTCAGCTCGTCCATGCGGAAGTTGTAGCCGAGGCGCACATGCGACAGCCACAGGCCGTCTTCGCCGCGCCCTTGGTTGCGGATCGAGTGGCAGAGCTCGGCGATCTCGTCGTTGTTGGTGACGATGATGCCACCTTCGCCGGTCGTCATCTGCTTGTTCGGATAAAACGCAAACACCCCGGCATCGCCGAGGCCCCCGACGCGCTCGCCGTTCCACTCCCCGCCGATCGCTTCACAGGAGTCTTCGATCACCCACAGGCCGTATTGCTTCGCCAAGACGCGGATCTCGTCCATGTTCGCCGGCTGGCCAAACACGTGCACCGGCAAAATCGCCTTCGTCTTTGGCGTGATCTTCGCCTCGATCTGCGTCACGTCGAGGTTGTACGTCTTTTCGTCGATGTCGACAAAAACTGGCACGGCGCGCTCAAACAGAATGCAGTTCGCCGACGCCACGAACGAGAACGAGGTGGTGATCACTTCATCGCCTTCGCCGATCCCCATCGCCGCGATCAGCATGTGCAGGCCGCTCGTCCCGCTGTTGCAGGAGATCGCATGCTTGACGCCCACATAGTCGGCCATCATCTGTTCAAACTGCTTCATCTTCGGCCCGAGCCCCAGAATGCCCGAATCGAGTACTTCCATGACGAGATCTTTCTCGCGCTGTGTAATATCCGGTCCCGAAAGTGGAATCATCATCGTCTCTCCTCAACTGTTCGTTTTGATAACTTTGGCCGGCACGCCCACCGCCGTCACATCGTCCGGGATGTCCCGCACGACGGCGGCGCCTGCGCCGATCACCGCGCGCGCCCCGATCTTGACCGTCTGAATCACCACAGCGCCGATGCCGACATGAGCCAGCGCCCCGACTTGCACCGCACCGGCCAGATGGACGCCGGGCGACAGGTGCGCATAGTCCCCGACCGTGCAGTCGTGGTCGACCGTCGCCGCCGTGTTGAGGATCGTCTGCTGCCCGATCCGGCTGTCCGCGTTGATGATGCATCCGGGCATCACCAGCGTCCCGCTGCCGATCGTCACGCCGCTGCCGAGGATCGCCGACGGGTCGATCAGCGTGGCGAACTCCACGCCCCTTGCCGCCAGCTGCCCGGCCACCTTTTGCCGTACGGCGTTGCTGCCGATCCCGATGAAAAAGCGGGTGTCGCGGTGCGCCTCATACGGGAAATCATCCACCGTGCCCAAGTACGCCCCCTGCGGCGCGGCAGGTTCGCGGTTGTCCAGAAAGCCGAGCAACTCATAGCCGCTCCGCTTCGCCACATCGGCGACCACTTTGCTGTGGCCGCCCATGCCGATGATGATCAGTTGGCCTTGCTTCGCTTCAACGTTCACGTCGTTTGGCTCCTTTGGCCCTGCTTGCCTTGAAACTTGGCGATCGTCACATGCCCGGTCTGGTTGATGCCTTCGGAGCGCACCACTTTCCTCAAGGTCATGTACAAGATCTTCAGATCCAGCCAAAACGACTGGTGATCGACATACCAGACATCGAGCCGGAATTTTTCTTCCCACGAGATCGCGTTGCGCCCGTTGACCTGCGCCCAGCCGGTGATGCCCGGCTTGACGTGGTGGCGGCGCGCCTGCTCCTCCGTATACAGCGGCAGGTACTCTTTCAGCAGCGGGCGCGGCCCGACCAGCGAGATGTCGCCTTTCAGCACGTTGAACAGCTGCGGCAGCTCGTCGAGGCTGGTCTTGCGCACCAGCTTGCCAAACGCCGTCAAGCGCACGTCGTCAGGCAGCAGCTCGCCGTTTTCGTCGCGCTCGTCGGTCATCGAGCGGAACTTGTACAAGGAAAATAGCTTGCCGTGCAGACCCGGACGCTCCTGCTTGAAGATCACCGGCGACCCGAGCTTTTGCCGGATCAGATACGCCGTGATCAGGATCACAGGCGACAATACCATAAGCAGGACGGCAGACACCGTCAGATCAAATAACCGTTTCATCTAGACCCCACCCCATCAGCAACATGACTCTAACCCATTCTTCCCTGTGCGGCCGCTTCCGCATAGACCCGCATCATCTCGGAGCGGATGATCGCGATGTCATACTGCGCGGCCAGCTCCCGGCTGCGCTGCCCCATTGCCAAGCGCAACGCCGGATCTCTGTATAGTTTGGAAAAAGCGTCTGCGGTCGCACCCGCATCATCCGGCGCCACGAGATACCCATTCTCGCCGTTATGCACCAGATCGCGGTTGCCCCGCACATCGGTCGCCACGATCGGCAGACCGGCAGCCATCGCTTCCATCACGGAGCGCGGCAGCCCTTCTCGTCGCGACAACAGCGTCGCGGCGTCGGCCGCCTGCATCAGGTCGGGGATGTCCAGACGGTACCCGAGGAAGGTCACCGCCTGGCCGAGCCCCATCGCTTCGACCTGCTGCATGTACGCCTCCTCCGCCTCGCCCGTCCCGACGAGCAGGCAGCGGGCGGCGATGCCTTGCTGCTGCAGCTGCTGCATCGCGCGGAACAGCTGCCCTTGGTTCTTGTTCGCGTTCAGCTCGGCGACGCAGAGGATCAGCAGTTCGTCCTCCGCAGCGCCAAGCTCCGCGCGCAGCTTGCTTCGGATGCCGGCTGCCGTCTCCCGGTCAGGCTGGAACTGCGACGTGTCGAGCCCGACGCCCGGCACGTACAGCACGTCGCCGCGCACGGGAAACGTCTGCGCCCGCGCGTAGTCTTCCCGGTTGATCGTCAGCAGCACGTTGGTCTGCCGCGCCATCAGCCACTCCACCGGCGCAAACAGGAGCCAGTTCGCTGTTGGCGCCCCTTGGAAAAAGTGGAAGCCGTGCGCCGTGTACAACACGCTTGGCACCCCGGTCAGCCGGGCGGCGATGCGGCCGAGGATCGAAGCGACCGGAGTGTGGACATGCACCAGCTCGAATTGTTCCTCGCGAAACGACCTCACGAGCTCGCGCAGCGCCTTGATGTTCTTCGGCTGGAACGGGCTGCGTTCAAACCGGACATCGTGGCAGATCAGCCCCCGCGCTTCGAGGCGCTCTCTGGCGTAGTCGGGTGAAGCGTAGACGTGCACCTCATAGCCTTGCTCTTGCAGCCCGGTCAGAAACGGGATGTGAAAGAGTTCAAAATGGCGGTACACCGAGGCCACAAAAGCTGCTTTTTGCTGCGGTGCAGACGTTACAGTCTCCACAGGACAACACCTTCCGGGCAGTCGCGCTGCTCCAGCATGTTTTTCACGTCGACGACGATGCCGGTGCGGTGTTCCAGCAGGTTCTGCACGCCGGTCCAGCCGAGGTCGCGGTACGCTTGGTGCGGCACGGCGACGACGACCGCGTCGGCCGGGGGCAGCTCGTCCAGCGGAAGCAGCGGCAAGCCGTACTCATGCTGCGCTTCCTCCGCATCGGCGAGCGCGTCGGTGACGCTGACCTGCACGCCGAACTCGCGCAGCTCTTCGATGATGTCGATGACGCGGGAGTTGCGCAGGTCGGTGACGTTTTCCTTGAACGTCAGGCCGAGCACAGCAACGCGCGCGCCTTGAATCAGTTTATTCTGCAGCGCCAACTGTTTGACGAGCGAAGTGGCGATAAATTTGCCCATCGAGTCGTTGATGCGGCGTCCGGCGAGGATCACCTGCGGGTGGTAGCCGATGCTTTCCGCCTTGTAGGTCAGGTAGTACGGGTCAACGCCGATGCAGTGCCCGCCGACCAGACCTGGCGTGAAGTTCAGGAAATTCCACTTCGTGCCGGCCGCGGCCAGCACTTCGCTGGTGTCGATCCCGAGGCGGTCGAAGATGATCGCCAACTCGTTCATCAAAGCGATGTTCAGGTCGCGCTGCGTGTTTTCGATGACTTTGGCCGCTTCGGCGACTTTGATCGAAGAAGCGCGGTAGACGCCGGCCTGCACGACCATGCCGTAGGTGTCGGCGACGACTTGCAACGTGTCTTCGTTCATGCCGGAGACGACTTTGACGATGCTGGTGAAGGTATGTTCTTTGTCGCCCGGGTTGATCCGCTCCGGCGAGTACCCGACAAAAAAGTCGGTGCCGCAGACGAGCCCGGACATCTGCTCCAGGATCGGCACGCAGACTTCTTCGGTCGTGCCCGGGTAGACGGTCGATTCATAAACGACGATCGTGCCTTTGGACAGATGCTTGCCGACCGTCTCCGATGCTTTGACCAGCGGCGTCAGATCCGGCTTCTTGGCCTGATCGATCGGCGTCGGCACGGCGACGATGATGAAGTCGCACGCGGACAGGCGCGCCGGATCGGCGGTGTAGTCGATCTGCGTGCGCGCAAGCTCCGCTGCCGACATTTCGTTGGTGTAGTCAACCCCTTGTTGCAGCGTTTCCACGCGGTGCCGGTTGATGTCAAAGCCGACGACCGGCACCACTTCCCCAAACGCGGCTGCCACCGGCAAGCCGACATAGCCAAGCCCTACAATCGCGATCTTTCTCATCTCAGTTCACCCCGTAGTAATCTTTGTACCAAGCGACAAATTGGCCGATACCTGCTTCGATCGGCGTGGCCGGTTTGAAGTCCACGTCGCGCATCAGGTCATCGACGTTTGCGAACGTCGCGGGGACATCGCCGTCCTGCAGCGGGAGCAGCTCTTTGATCGCCGTCTTCCCGACCGCTTTTTCGATCGTTTCGATGAAGTAGGACAGCTGCACCGGCGAGTTGTTGCCGATGTTGTAGATCTTGTACGGTGCGTACGAGGTGCCCGGATCGGGCGCATCGCCCGACCACTGCGGGTCCGGTTCCGGGATCTTGTGCGTCAGGCGGGCGATCCCTTCGACGATGTCATCGACGAACGTAAAGTCGCGCTTCATTTCGCCGTTGTTGAACACTTTGATCGGCTTCCCTTCGAGGATCGCCTTCGTGAACAGGAACAAGGCCATGTCCGGACGCCCCCACGGGCCGTAGACGGTGAAGAAGCGCAGCCCCGTCGTCGGCAGCCCGAACAGATTGCTGTAGGTGTGGGCCATCAGCTCGTTCGATTTTTTCGTCGCCGCGTACAGGGACAGCGGATGGTCGACGTTTTGATGCACGGAAAACGGCATCTTGGTGTTCGCGCCGTACACAGACGAAGACGATGCGTAGATCAGATGCTTCACCTTGTGATGGCGGCACCCTTCCAAGATGTTCAGGAAGCCGACCACGTTGGAGTCGATGTAGGCGCGCGGGTTCTCCAGCGAGTAGCGCACCCCGGCCTGCGCCGCGAGGTTGATCACCGTGTCGAACTCATGCTCAGCAAACGTCCGCTCGACGAGCTCGCGGTCTTCAAGCGATGCCTGCACGAAGGTGAAGTTCGGATGATCGTGGAAGCGGGCCAGACGGTCTTTTTTCAACTGCACATCGTAATAGTCGTTCAGGTTGTCGATCCCGACGACCTCTGCCCCTTCCGACAGCAGGCGGATCGCCAGGTGTGAGCCGATAAAGCCGGCCGCTCCCGTGATCAGCACCTTTTGCGTGTTCCCCATGTTTCTTGCCCCTTTCCCCCTGCACCTCTAGCGGGTGCGCTGCTCGGCCAAACGCCGCAAGCGCGTGTAAAAAGTGGTGCGGCGCTCGCTGAGCAGGTTTGCGTGATATTCTTTCGCTTTGTGCCAGTTCTGATCGGAGCGCTCCGTGTACAGCTTGGCATCCTGGAGCATTTCGGCGATGCGCTCGGCCAGCGCCCCCGCATCTTCCACCGGCACGAGGTCCTCCTGTTCGAGCAGCTCCGGAATCCCGCCGACATTGGTGCCGATGCAGGGCAGGCCCCGCGCCATCGCTTCGATCACCGCACGCGGCAGGCCTTCGGTGCGCGAAGGCAGGATGAACAGGTCGGAGCGGTCCAGCTCCCGACGCACCGCTTCCGGCCCTGGCAACAGTCCTAAAAAGTCGACCTTGTCCGAAAGCTCTAACGACGCGGCCACCTCTTCGAACTGCGCCCGGCAGACGCCGTCTCCGGCCAGCACGAGGCGGGCGTTGATACCGCGTGCGCGCAGCTTGTGCAGGGCTTGTATCTGCACGTCCTGCGCTTTGTACAAAGTCGCCATGCTGCCGGCGTTGAAGATGCGCACTTCCCCGTGCGGCGCTTCGGTGCGCGGCGAGTCGGCATAGGCGTTGTCGTACAGCTCGATCGACGAGTAGTGCGTGTAAAAAGCGGCCCGGTTCGGATAGCGGCGCTGCAGCGTTTTTTCCGTCACGTAGGAGACGCCGTCCGCCTGCTCGCATTGGCGCTTCAAGTTCCAGGTGGTCAGCACCCTGGCCAGCGGGCGGGCGATGCTTTGCACCGTGCCCGGCGCCAGCGAGTCCCACGGATCACCGACGACTTCGCAGGCGTACGGCTTGTTCGTTTTTTTCACGACGTTCCAGACCAGCGTGCCGATCGCGCCCGGAACGCGAAGCATGACGGCGTCGCAGGCCTTGACCGCCTTTTTGATCTCTTCTCGCAAGGCGCGGCGCCGTTTGAGATACTGCCACGGTCCCTGATAGTCGGGCAGGCACCAGAACTCGATGTTCTCGCCGCCGGACAGCTTCCACTTCGGATCGGCCGTCTCGACCTGCTTGACGCGGGCGACGACGAGGACTTCCGGGAAGACCTTGAGGTAGCGCTGCCAAAACGATGCGTCCGAGACCGAGTCATTCCAGACCCGGCCGTCCGGCGTGCGGTAAAAATGTGCTTCCAGTGCGACTAACAGTTTCATCGGGCAATCTCCTTTTGGTCCAGCGCGTTGTGAAACACCATTTCTTTTTTCGAGGCGAGGAAGAGGATCATGAACGGCACCGCGCCGTTTTTGATCAGGACGAAGACGATGTTGTCGCCGTCCGAGCCGAGCATGAGCAGACTCAGGTTGATCAGGAACGGCAGGATCAAGACCCGGGCGTCATCTTTGTCCCACGTCAGCATCCAGTAGCGGATTCGCCTGACGTAGACCGCAAAGACGATATACGAGGCCGGCGCGGCGAAGATCCCGAAGTTGAGCATCGCTTCCCCGGTCAGGCCGTAGATCCGCGAGGAGTATTTCATCCCCGGCGAGTCTTCGAGCGAGCCGTATTGGAGCTCTGTGCCTTCCTTGATCTTCGTCTCCGGACGGCCCGGCCAGAGCGAGGAAGGAATGAGCAGCGTGACCGAGCCGATGTACGTCCGGCCCCAGGCGTACTTGAACCCGTTGTCGGGGATGTTCAGCCGGTAGAGCAGGAACGCCTGCACGTCGCTTCGTCCGAGGTCGGCGAGCAAGGTGGTCTCGATGCCGCGGTTGTGCGAGGACTGCAGCTCCTCTTTGGCCGAGCCGCCTTCCATCAGCGCCTGAATGCCTTCCGTCCCGGCCGCTTTGTAGAAGCCGTAGATGTACATGAAGGAGATCAGAAAGACCATGGCGACGGCGATAAACTGTTTGGACATCGGCCTGACCCACATGTGGATCAGCCCGGCCGCCCAGAACAGTCCCCAGATCGTGTTCGAGCGGGAGCCGCGCAAGCCGCCGAACAGCAGCTTGAGGATAAAATAGACGGCGAGGATCCCGATGATCATCACCCAGCTCTTCGCCCACTTTTTGTCCTGCGTGATGATCACCCAGAACATCAGGAAGAGGATCGGGAAACTTTCCGAGATCATGAACACGAAGCCCATGCCTTTGAAGTTTTCGGAAGACCCTTCTTCAAATGCGGTGATATAGCCGACGATCCCGCCGCTTTGCGCGTAGACGAGCATCTGCAGGGCGCCGGTGACAGCAAGGCCTGCCGTGAGCAGCAGCAGGAGCCGCTTGCGGTCGATCTTCCACTTCATGAACATCTTCGGCTTGCTCTTGGTGCTGAAGCCGAAGTCGCGGATCACCCGGTAGATGATCAGTCCCAGGAAATTCAGCCAGGCCATCCAGCCCAGCCAGTCCCGCCAGTCGGACGGCGGGATGATGTAGCGCATCCAGTAGTCGTACGTGATGTGCATAAGTGGCGCGGAAAAGAAAAAGTGCGCCATGAACAGCCCGAGGATGCCGGCCGGGTCGAACAGGTCGTAGCGGCCGGTCATCCAGTTCACCGCGTCGATCAGCACGATCAGCCCGCTGAGCCCGATCGGCACGAGAAACCAGTGCAGATAGCGGGCGTCTTTAAAGACGAGCCAGGTGAAGATGAGAGCCACGATGTAGAAGGGCAGTACGTAACTCAGGATGCGCATGTTGGCTTCATGACGATCAGTTCTCGTTCGCAGTTGCAATTGTTGCAGATTCGTCATCAGGGACCCCCTTGCCAAGCGCGTAGAGGTTGAGACCAAGCGTCGCCAGCGTCAGGAACGCGTAGCTGGCGGTCATCGCCACCGCCGCGCCCATGATGCCTTGCGACGGGATGAGCAGCCAGGAGACGGCCGTCACGACGACGGTCATCAGCGCAAACAGCGGCACCTGCGCTTTGAACAGGCGGGCGGCCGTCGCGCCGTACCAGAAGATCGACGACAGGTTGGACAAGCCGGAGCCGATCATCAGCATCAAGAGCACATCGTTGTGCGCCGCATACTCCGGCCCGTACGACAGACGAAGGAACCATTCGCCGAACAGCCAGACGCACAGCACGCCGAACGTGCCGAGCCCGGCACCCATCAAGGCCAGCTTGACGAGCAGCTTTTTAAAATGCGCGCGGCTGCTCTGATAATAAGCGGCGAGCCTGGAGGCAGCGGTCTGGCCGAGCGCGTTGATGATCGTCTGGTTGGCGAGCCACAGATAGGCGAGCGCCGCATAGATGCCCAGTTCGGCGACGCTCAACTGCTGCTCGATGAAGTAGCGCGGCACGTTGGCGTTCAAGTTGGTCAACAGGGACGCGATGCCCATCGGCAGCGCGAGCCGTGCGAGGCTCCACAGGCGGTCGCTGTTAAAACCGGGCTTGGTGCCAAACGGCTCCGGTGCGGCATGGGCGAGCCGGTTGCCGTTTTTCACGTCGTAAAAGGCGAGGCTGGCCAGCCAGAACACAGCTTGGGCAGCCGATGCCCAGATCACCGAGCCTGTGGCAAACAGGCAGATCACGAACAGGAGCAAGGTGCCTGCGCCGCGCAGCACCAGCGATTTCGAGACGAGGTCCATCCGCTCGCGCTGTTGGAACAGCCCGTAGTAGACGTCAGACACCGCTTCGAACGCTTTGGCCAGCCCGACGAGCAGCACGACGGCGGCGGTGACCGCGTCGTAGCCGAGCGCGAGGGTGAGGCCGGCGATGACGAGCAGCGACAGCAGCGCCATCAACAGCCGAAGTCCGAGATAATCGGCGAAGATGTACGAGCGCTTCGCGTCGGTCGCCTGCACCATGCGCAGCTGCAAGTTCAGGAACAGCACGACCGGTGCGGTCAGAGCCAGCCCGAGCGCGTACTGCCCGACCATCTCCGGATTCCCCAACTGTGCCAGCGCGACCATCATCCCCCACTGGCAAGCCGTATACCCGACATTCCCCCCAATCGTCCAAGAAAAGTTCCGTCGAAGCGAAAAAGCCATCTCCCTCTCAAATCCCCCAGTAGCATGCCATTTAATATTAGTTACATTAGCCGTAACTCTCTTCTTTTTTAATATGCATTAGAGCAGAACTCTACGAGGTAATTATACCATATCTCCCCCCAATTTCTTTGATAGATTCGTGGAAAGTCGACAAATAGTTACAATTCTGTTGTTTAATATCATGATCAATATTAAGCGCCACAACAGGAGATATTTTACGACCCACGCGTAGCTCGCGTCCCGGTTTGAACATGAAAAAGTCCCGGACCGGTTGCGGTCCAGGACTTTACTTTGTCTCCTTCACCTTGAACACTTTGCGCAGGTACTTCGCCGCCTCGGCCGGCAGATAACAACAGCGGAAACAGCTTGGCGTCGATCAGCACCGGCTTTTTCGCGAAAAACCGCCCGTACGCCGCCACGCCTTCCCCCCGCGAACCGGTCCCGCCACAGCCACGGGTCGGTCTTCAGCCCCGTGTGCCAGTGACTGTCATCTCGCCCCACCCTTCCCAATACCAGATCTTTCCCCTATTGTAAGCCTTAGAAAATTTTTTTTAAAACCAGTGAACGTTTTCCCGCAGTCAGTCGTACTATCATCGAAATCAACGCCGGAGGCACCCGATATGGAAGAGAGAGAGGAACAGGAACTGATCAGGCTGGCTGTGCGCGGCGACGCGGTGGCGCTGTCGCTGCTGATGCAGCAGCACTATTCCTTCCTGATGAAATATCTGATCAAAGTCACGCTCAATCCCACGCTGGCCGAAGATGTCACGCAGGAGACGATGATCAAATGCATCGAGAAAATTCACCTCTACAACGGCAAGGCCAAGTTCTCCTCGTGGCTGATCACCATCGCCACCAACCTGTACATCGACGACCTGCGCAAGAAAAAGCGCGAACAAAACTGGCAGGAGCAGGAACAGTCGCTCCGCAAAATGCGCTGGCAGGCCACCCAGCACCAAGAGGACTGGCCGCTCGTGCTCGACGCGCTGGGCGGGCTGTCCGAAGATGTGCGCCTGCCGATCATCTTAAAACACTATTACGGCTACTCCTACGACGAGATCGCCGAGATCATGCAGCTCGCCGCCGGAACTGTCAAATCCCGCATTCACAACGGCTTGAAAAGCCTGCGAAAGGAGTTGTCCCCCGATGACCGCTCATGACGAGCAATCCACCCTCGACGAGATGAAAAAAGGCCTCGACCAGCTCGACCGCCTGCATCCGGTGTACACGCCCGACCTGCAATGGTTCCAAGCCCGCATCGCCGCCGAGCAGAAAAAACTGCGCCGCCGTCTGCTCCAAGATCTGCTGCTCTTTTGGCTGGTCGCAGCGGTCGTGCTCACCGTCACCCTCGCCGTCTATACGCAAAACCGCAGCCTGTACCTGATCCTGCAGGCGCTGGCCGTCTTCGTGCCTGTCGTCTGGCTCCTGCGCACGAACGCCCGAAAGCAGGTGGACACCAAATGACGCACGACGAACTGCTCGTCCTCGCCGCCATCGTGCCGCTGATGCTGCTGCAAAGCACCTGGCTGTTCATCAACGCCCGCAAGCACGGCCACAACCGCTGGTTCTGGGGCATCTGGGGCCTGATCCAGTGCCCGTTTCCGACGATCTTTTATCTGTTGTTCGCCCGTAAAATCCTCAGCAAAAGGACGTGACCTTCATGCAAGCACAAGACGTAACCGTACCAAGCGCATTCCCGCTCCAAGGCACCCTCACCCTGCCGCACAGCGGCGGCGAAAAGTTCCCGGCCGTGCTGTTCCTCCACGGCTCCGGCCCGATCGACCGCAACTCGGACGCCAAAGGTCTGCCGATCAACGCCTTCAAGCAGTTTGCCGAACAGTTCGCCCGCATCGGATTCGCCTCGCTCCGCTATGACAAAAGAGGGGTCGGCAAAAGCGGCGGCAGCTTTGTCGAGACCGGCATGTACGACCTCATCGACGACGCGGTGGCGGCGGTGAAGTTTCTGAAACAGCAGCCGCAGATCGACCCGGAGCGGATCTACCTCCTCGGCCACAGCGAAGGTGCGATTCTGGCGCCGCAGGTGCTCGAGCGCGAACCGGTCACCGGCCTGATCCTGCTCTCCGGCGTCGCTGAGTCGCTGAAAGCCACCGTCGACCGCCAGAACGAGATGGTGATCACCGAGCTCGACAAACTGACCGGCTTCAAAGGCTTCCTGATCCGCCTGCTTGGCGTCGCCAACAAAGTGCGCAAAGACAGCGTCAAGACGTACCACAAGCTGACGAGCTCCACCACCGACACGATCCGCATCAAAGGGATCAAAGTCAACGCCAAATGGTTCCGCGAGCATTACGCCTACGACGTCAGCACGTCGCTTGCCAACGTGACCTGCCCGACGCTCGTCATCACCGGCAGCAAAGACATCCAAGTCCTGCCCGCCCACGCCGAAGCGATCGCCGCGCTCGTCCAAGGCCCCGCCGAGTGGCACGTCATCCAAGGACTCACCCACATGCTGCGCAAAACGGATGTCGAACCGACCATGCTCGGCCTGAAAAAAGACTACGCCCAAGCGGTCAGACAACCGATCGACCAGGAGCTGGTCAGCCTCGTCAACAACTGGTTGCAAGCGCAGCATGCCTAGCAATTTCTGAGAAGCCTCCGGGCTTCTTTTTTGTTATCATGGTCTCGAAAGGTGGGATCTCCCGTGATTAAAATCCTCATCACCGACGATGATCCGCATATTCGCGAACTGATCAAACATTATCTGCAAAAAGAAGGCTTCCACACCCTGGAAGCGCAAAACGGGGTGGAAGCGTTAGCACTCATGGAACAGGAACTGCCCGAGCTGATCGTGCTCGACATCATGATGCCGCAGATGGACGGCTATGAATTTTGCCGCACCGTGAAACGGCAGTACGACCTGCCGATCCTGATGGTCACCGCCAAAGGCGAGTCGGAGCAGAAGATCAAAGGCTTTCAGCTCGGCACGGACGACTACCTCGTCAAGCCGTTCGATCCGCTGGAGCTGGTCATGCGCGTCAAAGCGCTGCTCAAGCGCTACCGGATCAACGCTTCGCAGACGATTCGCATCGGCGATGTGCAGATCGACCGCCTGACCTTCGAAGTGATCGCCGCCGACCAGCGCCTGTCCCTGCCGCCGAAAGAATTTGAGCTGCTCTACAAGCTCGCCGGCTACCCCGGGCAGATTTTTACCCGGGCGCAGCTGATCGAAGACATCTGGGGGCTCGATTACGAAGGCGATGACCGCACCGTCGACGTGCATGTCAAGCGGCTGCGCGAACGCCTGCAGCCGCTGACGTCCGACTTCAAGATCGCCACCGTGCGCGGGCTCGGCTACCGCTTGGAGGTCACTCTATGATCAAAAGCCTCTACTTGCGCATCGTCCTGACCTTTATCGGCGTCGTGCTGCTCAGCCTGATCGTCTCCTTTTTCATCTCGGTGCAGCTGTTCAAGACGCAGGCGTTAGAAATCATGCAGTCCGACATGGGCCGGGTCGGACAACAGGTGCTCCGGCTCTATGACAATCAGCGCGAGCACAACCTCGACGCCTATTTTCACAATCTGGCCGACCTGAACTACTACACGTTTCTCGTCTACAGTGAAAACGGAGCGAAAAAAACGTTCGTGCCGAACAACGGCAAATTCAGCTTCGACATCGAGACCGACGTGGTGCAAAAAGTCCTGCACGGCGGCGTCTACCGCAGCTCGCTGGAAGGCAGCGTCAACTTCCGGCACCTCGCCGTTGGCTTGCCGTTCCAATCGGAAGGCAAGCGCTATGCGCTCTTTTTGCTGCCCGCGCCGGGACAGGAAGAGATGACCGGCCACAGCTATCTCTTGATCGTGCTGTCGATCATCCTCGCGGTCGGCTCGCTCCTGATCCTGATCGCCTCGCGCTTTCTCGTCCGCCCGCTCGTGCAGATGACGGCGGCGACGAAGCGTTTGGCCAAAGGCGATTTTGACGTGCGCATCTCCTACAAGCGCCGGGACGAGCTGGGCACGCTCGCCGACAGCTTCAACCACATGGCCGCAGAGCTGCAGCAGATCGAGCAGAACCGCCAGGATTTCGTCTCCAACGTCTCGCATGAGATCCAGTCGCCGCTGACTTCGATCAAAGGCTTCTCCAAAGCGCTGCAAGAAGACGAGCTGAACCGGGCGGACCGCCTGCGCTACCTGCAGATCATCCACGATGAGAGCGAGCGCATCTCCCGGCTCAGCGAAAATCTGCTCCGCCTCGCCTCGCTGGAATCGGAGCATCACCCGTACCGTCCGCAAGCGTACGCCTTGGATGAAGGCATCCGCCAAGCGGTGATCGCCGCCGAACCGCTGTGGTCGGCAAAAGACCTCGACATCGAGCTCGACCTGCCAGCCGTCACGCTCGCCGCCGACCCGGATCAACTCAGCCAAGTCTGGACCAACCTGCTCGCCAACGCGGTCAAATACACCCCGCCCGGCGGCTCGATCTCCCTCACCGCCACCTTGCAGGCCGACACCGTCACCGTCTCCGTTCAAGACACCGGCATCGGCATCGCGCAAGAAGAGCTGCCGAAGATCTTCGAACGCTTTTACAAAGTCGACAAGTCCCGCGACCGCTCGCTCGGCGGCAACGGCCTGGGGCTCGCCATCGTCAAAAAGATCATCTCCATCCACGGCGGCACGATCACCGTGGACAGCACGCCTGGCAGCGGGACAACTTTTTTGGTAATCCTGCCCAAGGGGTAAGGTTGTTCATACTCAGTTCATATTGGCACACTATGCTTACCTCAGAACTTACAGGAAAGGGGTAAGCATTTTTTTATGAGCGGACTTACCAAACTCAGTTTGAAACATACGGTCGCCGTCATCATCCTCTGTGTGCTGGTGCTGGTCGGCGGTCTGTTCTCCACCAACCAGATCAAGATCGAAACGTTCCCCGACGTTTCCTTCCCGGCCCTGATGGTGCAGGGGATCTACCCGGGCGAGGCGGCTTCCGATGTGGAAGCGGAAGTCACCAAGCCGTTGGAAACCTCGCTGTTGAACGTCAAAGGGCATGACAGCATCACCTCATCCTCCAGTGAAAACGCATCGATCATCATGATCATGTATCCGTTTGGCACCGACATGGAAAAGATGTCTTCCAAAGTCGAAGAGGCGGTCGGCAAGATCGCACTGCCCGACCGCGCCGATGTCAAAGTCATCCGCATGACGGGCAACTCGATGCCGGTTTACCAAGTCGCCGTCTCCGGCGATAACGCAACCGAGCTGCAAGGCCTGCTCGAAAAAAGCGTGATGCCGGAGCTGAAACAGGTCGACGGCGTCGCGTCTGCCTCGCTGAAAGGCACGCAGTCCACCGACCTGCAAGTGGTCGTCGATCAGGCGAAAGCGCAAGCGATGGGCCTGTCGCTGTCCAAGATCAAAGAAGCGATCCAAGCCAAAAAGTATTCGCTCCCGCTTGGCAATGTCGAAACGGAAGGCAACTCGATCCCGGTGCGTCTGACCGGCGATCTCAACACCGTGGAAGAGCTGAAAAAGCTGCAGCTCAGCTCCGGCCAGTCGGCTGCGCAAGCTCCTTCGGCTGCTGGCGGCGGCATGTCGCACATGATGCCGGACGGCTCGCAGATGGCCGGCCAGATGCCGTCTGCAGGTGCCACGGCGCAGAACGCCCAAGCTCCTGCTGCCAAACCGGTGCTGCTCCAAGATGTCGCCACGATCTCCGAAGTCACCACGCAGTCGGAAATCACCCGCTACAACGGCCAGCCGTCGATGACGATCGAAGTGCTGAAGTCGCAGGACGCCAACACGGCCGAAGTGGTCACCGAAGTGAAAGACGTGCTGCAAAAGTGGCAGGATCAACACTCCGGCCTGACCTATCACGTGATCTTCGACCAAGGCGCCGAAGTGGAAAAATCGGTCTCGGCGCTGGTCCGCGAAGGGCTGCTCGGCGCGCTGTTCACCGTCATCGTCATCCTGCTGTTCCTGCGCAGCATCCGGGCGACGCTGATCTCGATTCTGTCCCTGCCGCTGTCGATCCTCGGCACGATCTTCGTGCTGAACCAGTTCGGCTACACCTTGAACATCATGACCCTCGGCGGTCTCGCCGTCGCCGTCGGGCGCATCGTCGACGACTCGATCGTCGTCATCGAAAACATCTACCGCTGGCGTCAGAAAAAAGGCACTGAGCTGAGCGGCAAAGCGCTCGCCTACCAGGCGGCCAGAGAAGTCACCGGCGCCGTCGCTTCCTCGACGTTTGCCACCGTCGTCGTGTTCGCGCCGCTGGCGATCGTCTCCGGCATCATCGGCGAGTTCTTCCGCCCGTTTGCCGTCGCGGTCGTCACCTCGATCCTCTTGTCCCTGCTCGTGTCGCTGGTGCTGATCCCGGTGCTCGGCAGTTCGTTCTTCAAGAAGATCAAACTCTCGCACAAAGAAGGCAAGATCACACAAGGCTTTGAAAAGCTGCTCCGCGGCTCGCTGCGCAAAAAGGGCCTCGTCCTCTCCCTGACCGTCGTGCTTTTGATCGGGTCGCTTTCGATGATCCCGGTGCTCGGCGTGTCCTTCCTGCCGCAAGGGGAAGGCAAGCAGTTCAGCGCAACGATGAAGCTCCCGAACGGCACCTCGCTCGAACGCACCGACGAAGTGTCCAAAGAAGTAGAATCGTATTTGAAAAAACTGAACGGCGTCGAGTACAGCCAGATGACGATCACCTCCGGCACGACGCTCGACTTCAACAACATCGGCGCCACGCCGAACGTTGCGAAGTTCACCGTCCACCTCGAAGCGGACGCATCGCTTGAGAACACGATGGCGACGACGCAAAAAGAGCTGACCAGCCTTGTGCAGCAGTTGGAGCATGACGCGGAGATCACCGTCCAGGAAAGCCAGACGCATGCCGGCCCGCCGTCGGGCAACAACGTCACGATCCAGCTGTTTGGCGACGATCTGACCGCGCTCGGCAAAGCGGCCACCCAAGTTGAAGATGTCCTGAAGCAAAACGAGAACCTCAAAGACGTCACCAACAACATGAACGAACAGCGCCCGAAATGGGTCGTCACCTTGAATCAAAAAGGAGAAGACGCCGGCGTCAGCGGCTATGTGCTGATGGGTGCCGTCTCCGAACAGCTGCGCCCGGTGGAAGTCGGCACGTATCAGTTGGGCGGCAACACGTGGAACCTGACCTTGAAATACGACAAGGCGATCACCACCAAGGATCAGCTCGCCGCCGTCAAACTCCCGACCGCTGCCGGCATTGTCTCCCTCGGCGACATCGCCAACATTGCGGTCGAAGAGACGCCGGTCTCGATCCCGCACAAAAACGGCAAGCCGTACGCCGACCTCGCCGCGACGATCAAAGGCAACGACACGGCAAAAGTCACTCAGGACGTCATCGCCGACCTCGACATGATGACCCTGCCGGCCGGCGTGACCTACGAGACGGGCGGCGGTATGGAAATGATCACCAAAGGTTTCTCCGATCTGGGCATGGCGATGGTCGCTGCCGTCTTCCTCGTCTTCCTGATCCTGAGCGTCACCTTCGGCGGTCTGAAAACGCCGCTGGTCATCCTCTCCTCGCTGCTGTTCGTGCCGATCGGCGCGCTCGGCATGCTGCTGATCACCGGTGAACCGCTGTCGATGAGCGGGATGATCGGTCTGCTCATGCTAATCGGGATCGTCGTCACCAACGCGGTCGTCCTGCTCGACCGCGTGGAGAAAAACCGCGACACCGGCATGGAGCTGACCGAAGCGGTCGTCGAAGCGGCGAAGACGCGCCTGCGTCCGATCGTGATGACGGCGCTGGCCACGATTTTCGCCCTGCTGCCGCTCAGCCTGTCGCAGGAGGAAGCCGGCCTGATCTCGAAAGGCCTCGCCTTGACGGTCATCGGCGGCTTGACCACCTCCACCTTCCTGACCCTGCTGTTCGTGCCCGTGCTGTACAGCATGGTCTCGAAAAAGCGCAAACCGCGTGAGAAGTTTTAAGTTTTGACCGACAAACAGCCCCCTTGGAACCGGGTTCCAAAGGGGCTGTTTTCTGTCTGCTTTCCTTTTTTACCAATCTTGTTATAATAGCCTTAACTACTTTTCTTTCCATCAGTAAAATTTTTCTTCATGATTTTTTATATTAACTTGAACGAATAAAAGGAGGTGACGCGGTGACGCTGCTCCAATTTCAGGTGTTTGTGACGGTGACCGAAACGAAAAGTTTTACCAAAGCAGGCGAACAGCTCGGGCTGACCCAGTCGGCCGTGTCGCAGGCGATTTCATCGCTGGAATCGGCGCTCGGCGTGACGCTGCTCCATCGCAGCCGCAGCGGGATCACACCGACGCAGATCGGCGAGCGGATGCTGCTCCACGTGCGGGAAGTGCTGCGCCGGACGATGCTGATGAAGCAGGAGGCGTCCGCGTCCCTCGGGCTGGAGTCCGGTACGCTGCGCATCGGTGCAATCCCGGCCATGGCGGCGAAGCTGCTGCCGGGTATCCTCGGCGGCTTCAAAAGCCGCTTTCCGGGGATCGAGCTGATCTTGCTGGAAGGCAGCCGGAACGAGGTGGCCGAATGGGTGCTGCACTCGGTCGTCGATGTTGGCTTGCTGCCGCTGCCGATCGACGGGCTGCCGCTTCACTCCCTGCCGCTGGTCGAGGACCGCTTCCATGTGTACCTGCCACCCGGCCATGCCTTGGAGCGGGAGCAGGCGCTGCGGCCTGAACAGTTGAATGGCGAGCCGTTCCTGTTATCAAAAGGGAGCTGTGACGCGCCCGTCCGCACCTTGTTTGCAGCGCGGGGACTGACGCTCAATGTGCAGTTTGAGGTGCGCGATCCGGCGACGATCCTCGCGATGGTGCAGGAAGGGCTCGGCATCACGGTGCTGCCGGAGCTGTGCATTCCGGCGAGCCTGCCAGACGTGACGGCGCTGCCCTTGGCGCCGGAAGCGACGCGCACGCTGGGCTTGGCGGTGCGCTGTCTGCAGACGGTGTCGCCGGCGGCTGCCGGGCTGATCAATCTTGCCCAGGCGTACGTCAGACAGCAGTGCCCGGGCTGTGTCGCTGTGTAAGAGTGGAGGATTTGAACCATGAATTCAAAATTGGTTCGCAACAACGTCTGGCTGATCTACGCCTACACGTTTGCGACCGGACTGTTTTTTGACCGTGCGCTCTGGGTCTTGTTCTTAGTCGAGCGCGGGATGAATATGGCGCAGGTCGGCTTGCTGGAATCACTCCTGCATGTGGCGATCCTGCTGTTCGAAGTGCCGACCGGCATCGTCGCCGACCTCTACGGACGGCGCAAAAGCATGTTGATCGGCACGTTTATCTCGCTGTTTTATGCGCTGTTCATGATGATCTCCGGCAACTTTTTCACCTTTACGCTCGCCTTCGCCCTGATGGGGCTGTCAGCCACGTTCAAGACCGGCGCGTCGCAGGCCCTGCTCTATGAAACGCTGCAGGCCGGGGGCCGGGAGAGCAGCTACACGAAGATCATGGGCAACGAGACCGCTCTGTTCCTGCTGTCGCTGTCGATCGCGCAGTGGACGGGCGGCTTGATGGCCGGGGTGAGCTGGACGGTGGTCTACACTTCGATCATCATCGCGCAACTCGTGGCGATGGCGCTGGTCTTCTTCGTCAAAGAGCCGGAGCGGGTACACCATTCGGAGGAACGGGAGCAGACGGGGAAAAAGTCGACCTGGCAGCTGTGGGCCGGGCAGTTCGCCGACACGCTGTCGATCTGGAAAAAGGAGCCTTCGCTGCGCAAGCCGGTCGTGCTGTTCGTGGCGGTGGTGACGATCATCACCGTCGTGATCTTCTACGCGCAGGAGCATTTCAAAAGGCAAGGGTTTACGACGGGCGAGATCGGGTTCATCTTCATGGCCGAAGCGCTGCTCAGCGCGCTGGCGGCGAAACTGGCGCATCGGGTGGAAAGCAAGATCCAATTTTCCAAGCTGTTTCAAGGGATCTATTTCGGATTTCTGGTCTTGCTGCTGATCTTCGCGGTGCTCAAAGGCTGGATCGCCGTCTTGCTGCTCTATGCGATGGGGATGCTGTCGACCGGGCTTGAACCGATCTTCTCCAACTTCGTGCAGGCCAAGCTGACCGCACAGGTGCGGGCGACCTTTTTCTCGATGATCTCGCTGTTGACCTCGTTTGGCATCATGCTGATCTTCCCGCTGTTCGGCGCGGTGGTCGACGTGATCGGCTTCACCTACTCATTCGCCGGGCTGGCTGTGCTGCTGGTCTTGATGCGCATGGTGATCCGCCGACCGGCTGCTGTATAAAGCAAACCGAGATGGAAATATTATACCTGACATACGAAAGGGAAGCCTCGCGGAGGCTTCCCTTTTATGACTTGTACACGATGTCATAGACGGCGATCTCGGCGTGGCAAGCGCCTACTTGGCCGAACTTGGGAAATTGGACATCGGCATGGCATTCACTTGCCTGCGGGTGAGCAGCACATACCCAAAGATCAGCAAGTTGCCGATCACCAGCACCTGCAAGACTGTGAATATGCCCAGCCAGTCTGTCAGCAAGCCCACCGGGAAGGAAATCAGCTGTGCGGCAGAAACGACGGCGCTCTGCACTCCCATCACCTTCCCCATGTGCTGATCCGGGGCGGTCATTTGCAAAGCGGTAGCGATCACGATCCCGCCAATGGATGCTGCGGCTGCCCGTATGAAGAGCGCCAGACAGTCCAGCCATAAAAAAGGCGAGACAGCGATCACCCATGTGGTCAGGCACAGCGCGGCTACATTGAAGATGATGGTGCCGAAGACATTTCGTTTGAAATACTGATCGAATGTTCCGCAGATCACCGACCCCACCACATAACCGATGCCCAATGACGAGTTCAGCCAGCCGGCCGTTTCCACACCAAGATGGAGCAGGTTGTCGGAGATCGAAGGGAACAGATAGTCGATCCGTCCCAAGGCAATAAACAAAAAGTTAAGAATGACCATCGTCAGCAGCACCCGCTGCATTCGAAACGCTTCCCCCGCATGTTTCAGTTCGGAAAACAGGGTCGGCTTGACGCTCACGTCCTGAATTTTGTCCGGTATCTTCATCTGCCAGATCGCATAGAGGATCGCCGAGAAGCTCAAGAAGTTTATGTAGAACACCATTTTGTATCCAAACAGAGCAACCAGCGCAGAGCCGATGACCGGCCCGGCAAACAGCGCCAACTGAAAGGTTGCATTATAGACTGACAGCGCTTTGGACAATTGCTCGGCCGGCACGATGTTCGGCACGATCGAGCGCCGGGCAGGAAGATCCAGCCCGATCAGCAAACCATACAAAAAGTTGATCGTATAGTACAAGTAGAGCTCCATCACGTTGAACGTGATCAACACGGCGAGCAGCAAGGTCAGAACTGCTTGCGCTCCTTGCGTAAAGAACAAGAGTTTCCGCCGATTGAAACGGTCGGCAAGGATCCCGCCGATGAGCATGAACAGAATGTTTGGCAAGGCCTGCGTAAAGATCAGCAGCGAGACGTCCGTCGCGGAGTTATGGAAGGAGAAAATATACCATTGCTCCGCATAGAGCTGCGCCCATGTTCCAAGGTTGGAGACGATCAGCCCCAGCCAGAGCAGACGGAAATCGCGGATTTTCAGGACGGTAAACAGATTGGAAGCCATCACTACACCTCTCCGGATGATCCGCCCGATTCAAGGCTGTCGCGGATTCCTTTTTCTTCAAGTTACTATACTGCTGATCCTCCGCTTGCGTCAACAAAATCATCTGAAAATATTAATGTTCAATTTACTTATCGGGATGACAGCAAAAAAGAGTCAAGTGTGTACACAACTCGACTCCTCGATTGGCAGATCGACTTATTTTCTTGAAAACGGCACGCTGACCACGCGGTTTTGCTGCTTCCGTCCGTACAACAGGAACGCTGCGACGAGCAGCCAGGGGATGAACGCTTCCGCTTGGGTGAGGTGGGTGGTGAGATAGGGGCCGACGAAGCGGTCTTCGCGGACCAGCTCCCAGGCGGTGTAGCCGAGGAAGGCGGCGGCGAGGGTGATCACGTAGGGGTAACGGTGCATGATCCGGGTCACGAGGCCGGCGCCAAACATGATCACCGGGACGGAGACGAGCAGCCCGATCCCGATCAACAGCAGGTCTCCACCGGCAACGGCGGCGACGGCGACCGTGTTGTCGACGCTCATCACGAGGTCGGCGATCATGATCGTTTTCACGGCGCTCCACAGGGTGGACTGCCGGCTTTGGGCCTGTGTTTGCTCATGCTCTTGGCGGAGCAGGGAGATCGCGATGTAGACGAGCAGCACCCCGCCTGCCGCCTGCAGGAAGGGGATCTCCAACAGCCTGGCCGCGATAAAGGTCAAGGCGACTTTTAACACCACCGTCCCCATGCTTCCCCACCAGAACGCTTTTTTCTGCAGCTGGGCGGGCAGGTTGCGGCAGACGAGCGCGATCAGCAAGGCGTTGTCACAGCTGAGCACGATGTTGATCAGGATGAGTTTGATCAGTTCGGCTGCAAATGAATCGGCGAGCATGTCAGGTGCACCTCCGGCTTGTCAGTCATTCCACCTTCTACTGTATGTGCGGCAAGGGAGGAGTCATGACCATTTCAAGGGAGAAAGCCTTGTTGGGAGATGAAGATCGTATCCGGCGGAAACTCGGCTTGCAGACGGTGCAGGACACGGAGATAAGCGTCGCGGCTGTACCAGTCCTCAAAGCCGTGCTCATGGTACATGTCCCCGATGCGCAGTCGCTCAGTGCGCTTGCCGCCGCTGCCGTCGCCCATGAAGAAGTCGTCGAGGCAGACGCGGCTGACGATGCCGGCGAGCGTGCGGGCGAAATGGTCGCTGCTCGGCAAAACGGGCGCGATCGTCGCTTGCACCGGGATGCCCGCGTCGGCGAGCGTTTGCAGAGCTTTGAGCCGGGCAGGGATCGGCGGGGCTTGCGGCGAGAAGAGCTTGCGGATGTCGTCGCGGTCGGTCTCGACGGTGACCGAGACGCGAATGCGATCCTTTAGCGCCTGAAACAGGTCGAGGTCGCGGGCGACGAGCGGGCTGCGGGTCTGGACGAACAAGAAGTCGGGCGGATGCTCCACCATCGTTTCCAGCAAGCTCCGGGTGACTTTTTCCTGCGCTTCGAGCGGCTGGTACGGGTCGGTGCTGGAAGACATGAAGATGGTGACCGGGCCTTTTTGGCGGGCGTTCTGCAGCTCTTTGTTCAGCTTGGCGGCCGCTTCCGTTTTGACATCGATCCAGGTGCCCCACGCTTCGCCCCGAAACAGCGCCACCGGCATCTGGCGGACGTAGCAGTAGGAGCAGGCATAGGAGCAGCCGGTGTACGGGTTGAGGGTGTGGCTGTAGCCGGTGAGATAGCCGCTCGCCGGGTTGAGGAGCTTGGACGGCTTTTTATGGGTGATCGTGTGTTTCACAGCAAGCCTCCTCTGCGATTTCGTCGAGCGGCCAGACCGGGCGCGGGATGTTTCGGTAGGGAAAGCGGTGCAGGCTCGGGTTGGCCGGGCCGGGCGCGTCGACTTCGAGGATGGAGCTGGCGATCGGCTCGAAGGAGGCGCGGAAATGGCCGCGGGACTTGATGACCAGCACGGGCATCGCGGCCGGGTCGATGCCGACGCTGGTGAAGACGGCGGTGTCGATGCAGGCGCGGCGGTGCGTGGTGATGACGAGCTTCAGACCGCCCGTCTCGATGACGGCGGTCGGGCCCATGTCTTGCTCGCCCCGGCTGACCGGGGAGGTCGCCGTGAAGCGGCCGTCGGTGAGGGCGAGGACGGTGCCAACGACCTCCAGCGGTGCGCCGTAGTCGGGGCAGGATCGGCCGCCGATGGTGAAGCGGGCGGTGTTGTTCAGGCCGGTGCTGATGGCCTGCTCGACCGTCTCCGGGTCGTGGATGCAGGCGACAGCAACGCCTGTGACGCCGCAGCGCAGCAGTTCGTGGAGCAGGACGGTCGTGTCGGCAGCCCCTCCCCCGGTCGGGTTGTCGGCGACATCGGCGAGGATGATCGGGCCGGAGGGGCGGTTGACGTCTGCCAAAAGAGAGAGCGTTTGCCGGACGGCCGCTTCGTAAGTGGGGATTTCTTTGAGAAATTGGTCGCGGATCTCCCATGCTTTGGCGGCGATAGCGGTGGCGCATGCGGCCGCGAGGGATGAGTCGCCGTCCGCGGTGGCGACGATGGAGAGACCGGCACCGGAAAAATCGCAGTACGGGAAACCTCCGAAGACGGAAACGTTTAAGATACCCGGTCGCTCCTCCCACTGGCGGGCAAGGGCGAACAGCTCGGCCATCGGACCTTCTGCTGTGCGCATGTTGATCGTCGGCGGGAGCATGCGGTGCGGCGGATCGGCATGCGCGGTGACCGGGCGGATGGTGCCGAGCAGGGCCTGCTCCATGCAGGCGGCAGCTTCGGTGGCGCGCTCGATCAGGTCGATGTGCGGGTTGGTGTCAAAGGCAAAGACCCCGTCACAGTGCGCGCACATCTCCGGTGTGATGTTGCCGTGCAGGTCCATGGCGAGGATCAGCGGCCGGTCGCCGATGATGCCCTTCACCGCCCGGCAGATGTCGCCTTCGACGTCGTCGGTGCCTTCCGCCATCATCGCGCCGTGCATGAAGAGGAGTACGCCGTCCGGCTGTTCGCGCTCGATGGGGGCGAGCAACTGCTCTTTCATCCACCGATAGTGCTGTGCATCGGTCGGCTTGGAAGGCAGTGTCTGCGCAGCCAAAGTGGGGATGACTTCCCATCCTGCTTGTTCCGCATAATCGAGAAACGCGCCGACGGGGGTATGGCTCCCCTTCCAGATCGTCAAAATGTCTGCGCCTGCGGTCAGACCCCATGTTTCCCATTCGGAGCGCGGGGTGGATACGGGGGAAAAGCTGTTCGATTCGTGGCTGATCATGCCGATGGCGACGCGTTTTTTCATAAGTACCTCCGTTACGTGCAGATAGATAAATTTTACCACAAAAAAAAGGGAAGCCCTTGCGGGCTTCCCTGCTCTGTGTGCGCTTGGCTTAGCCGCGCGCCATGTAGCTGTACTGCGGCGGGGTGTCACCGGTGTTGGCTGCCGCTTGCGACGAGGTCGCCGGTGCGCCGATCACGATGATCGAAAAGGCCAGTGCGGTCATGAAAGCGATGCTTTTTTTCATGGTGGTTTCCCTCCTTAGTGGTTGACGAATTTGGTTTAGAAGCAGACTTCGATCGACATGATGGCGATGATTTTGCTTTCCGGAGTTTCCGAGTGCTGAACGGTTACGTCGAGATCGAACATGTTTTGGTTTTCCATAGGTTTTTGCCTCCTTAGGTAGGTGTGATTTTGTCTTAACCGCGCGCCATGTACGGCTGCGGCGTGTCGCCGGCCGCTTGCGTTGTGGTCGCCGGTGCGCCGATCACGATGATCGAAAAGGCCAGTGCGGTCATGAAGGCGATGCTCTTTTTCATTGTGGTCACCTCGTTTTGTGTGTGGTGTGTTTCCCTTGACTTAAATATAAACCATACGGGGGTATCCTACATCGCAATTGTTGCGGGCGTGGAATGTCAATTTTTGCAACTTGCAGGCAAACAAAAAAGCCCTGTGCAAACGCACAGGGCTCTTGAGTCACACTTAGCGAAACGCTTTTTCGGCGATGTCTTTGCGGTAATGCACGCCTTCGAACTGGATCTGCTCGACGGTGCGGTACGCTTCTTCCTGCGCCGCTTTCAGGTCTGTGCCGAAGCCAGTGACGCCAAGGACTCGGCCGCCGTTCGTGACAATGCCTGCGTCGGTCCGCTTGGTGCCGGCGTGGAAGACGACCGCGTTGTCACCGGCAGTCTCGAGGCCGCTGATCAGGTCGCCTTTCTCGTAATCGGCCGGATAGCCACCCGCCGCCATGATCACGCAGACCGCCGCGCGGTCGCTCCACGTTACGTCGAGGTCGGCCAGCGTGCCGTCGACGACCGCGTTGAAGATGTCCAAGAGGTCGGTTTCGAGACGCGGCAGCACGACTTGGGTCTCCGGGTCGCCGAAGCGGGCGTTGAACTCGATCACTTTCGGGCCGTCGGCGGTGAGCATCAGGCCTGTGTACAAGGTGCCTTTGTACGGGGTGCCGTTGTTGGCGAGGAAGTGGATCACCGGGCGGATGATCTTCTCTTCCACCTCTTGCAGCAGCGCCGCATCGACCACCGGCACCGGGGAGTAGGTGCCCATGCCTCCGGTGTTCGGGCCTTGGTCGCCGTCATAGGCCGGCTTGTGATCTTGCGCCGGGACCATCAGCTTGACGGTGTCGCCGGAGATGAACGCCATCACGGTCGCTTCCGGGCCGGTCAGGAACTCTTCGACCACCACTTGCGAGCCGGAGTCGCCGAACGCCTTGTCTTTCATCATCATGTCCAGCGCGGCTTCCGCTTCTTCCACCGTCTGGGCCACGACGACGCCTTTGCCCGCGGCGAGACCGTCCGCTTTGATCACGATCGGTGCGCCTTGGGCGCGGACATACTCTTTCGCCGCATCCAGCGAGCCAAAATACGCCGCACCCGCTGTCGGCACCTGCTTCGCCGCCATGACTTCTTTAGCGAACGCTTTCGAGCCTTCGATCAGCGCGGCACCTTTTTTCGGGCCGTAGATGCGCAAGCCGCGCTGTTCGAACTCATCGACGATGCTGAGCAAGAGCGCCGCTTCCGGGCCGACGACAGTAAGCTCAATGCCTTCCTGTTCCGCAAAATCGGCCAGTGCGGTCACGTCTTCTGCGGAGATGTTCACGCACGTCGCCAGCTCGGCGATGCCCGGGTTGCCCGGCGCGCAGTACAGCTCAGGCTGACGGGGCGACTGGGCCAGTTTCCAAATGATCGCGTGCTCGCGGCCACCGCCGCCTACTACCAATACTTTCATTGGATGGCCTCCCTCTTAGTGTTTGAAGTGACGTACAGACGTGAAGATCATCGCGATGCCCGCTGCATCGGCTGCTGCGATCGAATCGGCATCTTTGATCGAACCGCCCGGCTGGATGATCGCCGTCACGCCGGCAGCTGCTGCCGCCTGCACAGTGTCGGCCATCGGGAAAAAGGCGTCGGACGCCAGCACGGCTCCTTTTGCCAGTTCGCCTGCCTGCTCAATCGCGATCTTCGCCGCGCCGACGCGGTTCATTTGGCCTGCGCCAACGCCGATCGTGCGGTCTTCGCTGGCGAGGACGATGGCGTTCGATTTGACATGTTTGACCACTTTCCACGCGAAGAGCAACTGCTTCAGCTCGTCTGCGGTCGGTTGACGCTTCGTCACCACTTGCACGTCCGCTGCGGTGACCGCTTTCAGGTCGAGGTCTTGGATCAGCAGACCGCCTTGCACTTTCAGCGTCGTGCGCGGCTCGCCGAGTCCCGGGATGCCGCCTTGCGGGGTCATCGCCACGGTCATCACGCGCAGATTTTTCTTTTGCGTCAAAATCTCCATCGCCTCTGCCGTGTAGGACGGCGCGAGGATGATCTCCAGGAACAGCTCGCTCATCTTCTGCGCGGTCGGGGCGTCCACTTCGCGGTTCAGAGCAACGATGCCGCCGAAGATCGAGACCGGGTCGGCCTCGTACGCTTTGATGTAAGCATCATAGATGTTCTCGGCGATGCCGACGCCGCACGGGTTGGTGTGCTTGATCGCGACGACGGCCGGTTCGGTGAACTCCTGCACGATGGAGAGCGCCGCGTTGGCGTCGTTGATGTTGTTGTAGGACAGCTCTTTGCCGTGCAGCTGTTTGGCCCCGGCGATGGTGTGGTGCGCGGCGCCCGGTTCGGCGTAGAACGCTGCTTGCTGGTGCGGGTTCTCGCCGTAGCGCAGGTCCTGCACTTTTTCGTAAGTGACAGTCAGGCGCTCCGGGAACTCCTCGCCGGTCGCTTTGGACAGGTATTGGGAGATCAGCGCGTCGTAAGCGGCGGTGTGGCGGAATACTTTCGCGGCCAGGGCGAGTTTCTCATCGCGGGACAGCGGGTTGTTGTTGTCGAGCGCGTCGATGATGCGGGCATAGTCGCTGCTGTCGACGACGACGGCGACGTCCTGATAGTTTTTCGCCGCCGCGCGCAGCATCGACGGGCCGCCGATGTCGATGTTTTCGATGGCGTCTTCGAACGAGACGTTCGGCTTCTCGATCGTCGCCTGGAACGGGTAGAGGTTGACGAAGACGTAATCGATCGGCTGGATGTTCAGGCCGCCGATTGCGCCCATGTGCTCGTCGTTCGAGCGGATCGCCAGCAGGCCGCCGAAGATGTTCGGATGCAGGGTCTTCACGCGGCCGTCCATGATTTCCGGGAAGCCGGTGATGTCCGAGATGTTCGTGACCGGCACACCCGCGTCCTGGAGCAGTTTATGCGTGCCGCCGGTGGACACGACCTCCACGTCATGGCGGACCAGCGCTTGCGCCAGCTCGACGACGCCCGTCTTGTCCGATACTGAGATCAGTGCGCGTTTCATAAGGTAAGTTCCTCCGTTCAGTTCGTCTCTCTCCACTACTTGTTCTCTGTCTCGATCTTGCCGTTCACAAGCCGGATCTGTCCGGTCAAAAATTGCGCCGCCACTTCCGGCAACACGCGGTGCTCGGCCGCATGGATCTTCTCGGCCAGCGACTCCAAGCTGTCTGCGGGATCGATCATGACCGTCTCTTGGCGGATGATCGGGCCGGTGTCGACGCCTTCGTCGATAAAATGCACGGTGACGCCGGTGTATTTCACGCCCGCTTCGAACGCATCGCGAATCGCGTGCAGGCCTGGGAACAGCGGCAGCAAGGACGGGTGCAGGTTGATCGTCCGCCCCGCGTACGCTTCCAAAAAAGTCGGCCCGCAGATGCGCAGGTAGCCCGCCAGCACGATATACTCCACACCGCGCGTCCGCAGGTCGGCCACCACTTGCGCCTCGTAGGCCGCTTTGTGATCAAACTCTTTCGGTGAATAAACGAGCACAGGAACCTCCGCTGCCTCTGCTCGTTCGATCACTTTCGCCCCCGGCCGGTCACAGACCAGACAGGCCAGTTCGGCGTCGATCTTGCCTTCCTGTACCCAATTGATCAGGACCTGGGCGTTCGACCCAGATCCTGATGCAAAAATTGCAAACTTCGCCATCTGCTTAAATCCCCTTCAGCTGAACGTCGTGCGGACCTTCGATGATCGCGCCGATGATGTTCGCTTCTTCGCCAAGCTCCGTTGCCGCTGCCACGATGTCTTTCGCCTGTTCAGCGGGCACGATCAAGATCATGCCGATGCCCATGTTGAACGTGCGGAACAGGTCGAACGACTCGATGTTGCCGAGGCGGCGCATCGTGTTGAACACCTGATGGATCGGCCACGAGCCGACTTGGATCTCCGCCGACAGCCCTTCCGGCAGCGCCCGCGGGATGTTTTCCAAAAATCCGCCCCCGGTGATGTGCGCCATCGCGTGGATGTCGAAGCGCTCCAGCAGGTTCAAGATCGTCTTCACGTAGATCTTGGTCGGGGTGAGCAGCACTTCGCCGAGCGGCTGCCCGATCTCCGGGAACACATGGTCGAGCGAGTATTCGTTGTCGCCGAAAAACAGCTTGCGCACCAGCGAGTAGCCGTTGGAGTGAATCCCGCTCGAGGACAGGCCGACGATCAGGTCGCCCGCCTGGACGTTCCTGATGTCGATCAGCTTCTCCTTGTCGACCACGCCGACGGTGAAGCCGGCGATGTCATATTCGCCGTCCTGGTACATGCCCGGCATCTCCGCCGTCTCGCCGCCGATCAGCGCGCAGCCGGACTGTTCGCAGCCGTCGGCGATGCCTTTGACGATGCTTTCGATCGTCTCCGGCACCACTTTGCCTGTCGCGAGGTAGTCGAGGAAAAAGAGCGGTTCCGCGCCCATCACCACGATGTCGTTGACGCACATCGCCACCGCATCGATGCCGATCGTGTCGTGTTTGTCCATCGCAAACGCCAGCTTCAGCTTGGTGCCGACGCCGTCCGTGCCGGAGACCAGCATCGGGTTCTTGTATTTGGATACGTCGAGCTGGAACCCGCCGCCAAATCCGCCGAGCATCGTCGCCACTTCCGGGCGCATCGTGCGCGCCACGTGGGATTTCATGCGGTTGACCGCTTCGTTGCCCGCGTCGATGTCGACGCCCGCCGCTTTGTACAGTTCGCTCATTTTGTATCCTCCTAGCGATCCATGATCGATTTGCTCAGGTCTTCGTACACTTCGGTCGGGTATTTCCCGTTGAAGCATGCGTTGCAGTGTCCGTGGTCTTTGCCGTCCATGATGCCAAACGCCTGCATCATCGTCCCTTCCGTCAGGTAGGAAAGCGAATCGGCGCCGATGTATTCGCGAATCTCTTCGACCGTCTTGTTCGACGCGATCAGCTCATGGCGGGCCGAGGTGTCGATGCCGTAGAAGCAGGAATGCGTGACCGGCGGCGAGGCGATGCGCACGTGCACTTCCACCGCGCCCGCTTCGCGCAGCATGTCGACGATGCGGCCCGAGGTGGTGCCGCGGACGATCGAGTCGTCGATCATCACGACGCGCTTGCCTTCGACGATCTTGCGCACCGCGTTCAGCTTGAGCTTGACGCCGCGCGCGCGCAGCTCCTGGCTCGGCTGGATGAAGGTGCGGCCGATGTAGCGGTTCTTGATCAGGCCGATCTCGTACGGGATGCCCGACTCTTCCGCATAGCCGATCGCCGAGGAGATCGAGGAGTCCGGCACGCCGATGACGACGTCCGCTTCCACCGGATGCTCGCGGTACAGCAGCTTGCCGAAATCTTTGCGCACCGCATGGACGTTAAAACCGTCGATGTCCGAGTCCGGACGCGCAAAGTAGATGTATTCGAACGTGCACAGCGCGCGCTTCGCCGCGCTGGCAAAGCGGGTCGATTCGATGCCGTCTTTGGAGATGATCAGCATCTCGCCAGGCTCGATGTCGCGGACGATCTCCGCGCCGATCGTGTCGAAGGCGCAGGATTCGGAGGAGACGCAGTACGCGTCGCCGATCTTGCCGAGCACCATCGGGCGCAGGCCGTTCGCATCGCGCATCGCGTACAGCTTGTCGTCTGTCAAAATGCAGAACGCATACGCGCCTTTGACGATCGACAGAGCTTCGCGGATGTTGTCCGCCATGTCCGGATTGCCGGCGCGGGCGATCAGGTGGGCGACCACTTCCGTGTCGGAGGTCGATTGGAAAATGGCGCCGCGGCGCTCGAGGAAGCTGTGCAGCTGGTGCGCGTTGACGAGGTTGCCGTTGTGCGCCAGCGCCATGTTGCCGCGCTGGAAGTTGAACACCAGCGGCTGCGCGTTCAACAGCTGCGAAACGCCCGTCGTGGAGTAGCGCACATGGCCGACGGCCGACTGACCTTTGGACAGACGAGGCATGGCCTCGTTCGGAATTGCTTCCGCAACGAGACCCATGCCTTTCTGATGATACAGTTTCATGCCGTCAACCGTGGCGATCCCGGCCGACTCCTGGCCGCGGTGCTGCAGCGCGACCAAGGCGTAATAGGTCAGTTGTGCCGCATTCGGATGTCCGAAGATCCCAAACACGCCGCACTCTTCATGCCATTTGTCAAAGATCTCGTCGTCGGTCATGTCCCTGTTCAGTTCATCAGACATGGGATGGCTCCTCTCCAAGTGGCTTCCAAATGCTCGACCTTGTCTTCCACCACGGTGCTGCCGTTGACGCGGATCGTCAGCGCCTCGCCGCCGAGGATGCCCAGTGCGGTGAAGGTAACGCTCTGATCCGCCATCAAGGCTTCAAAAGCCGCTTCGTTCTCCTGCTTCACTTCGACGATGATGCGGGACGCCGCTTCGCCAAACAGAATCTCATCGAGGCGCTGTTCGGACGCGATCTCGATCGTCGCGCCGATCTGGCCGCCGATTGCCGACTCGGCCAGCGCCACGGCGAGGCCGCCCTCGGCGAGGTCGTGTGCCGCTGCGATCAGGCCGGATTGGATCGCGACAAGCGTCGCGTGCTGCACCGCTTTTTCCACGTTCAGGTCGAGCGGCGGCGCATCGCCGGCGATCGTGTCGTGCACGACACGCAGGTACTCGGAGCCGCCGATCTGGCCGGTCGCTGCCGGGCCGATCAGGTAGACTTTGCTGCCTTCCGCTTTGAACGCTTGCGTGGTGATATGGCCGGTGTCTTCGATCAGGCCGACCATCCCGATGATCGGGGTCGGGTAGATGTCGACGTCGTTGGTCTGGTTGTACAAGGAGACGTTGCCGGAGATGACCGGCGTCTCCAGCACGCGGCACGCTTCGGAGATGCCGGCGCAGCTCTCTTCGAACTGGTAGAAGATCTCCGGCTTCTCCGGCGAGGAGTAGTTGAGGCAGTCGGTGACAGCCAGCGGTTTCGCGCCGGAGCAGACCAGGTTGCGCGCCGATTCGGCGATCGTGTGCGCGCCGCCCGTATACGGGTTGAGGTACACATAGCGTCCGTTGCCGTCGGTGCTCATCGCCAGCGCCTTTTGGGTGCCGCGGATGGAGACGACAGCCGCATCGGAGCCCGGGCGCACGACGGTGTTGGTGCGCACCATGTAGTCGTATTGCTGATAAACGTACTCTTTGGACGCGATGGTCGGCGTGCGGAGCAGTTCATGCAAGGTGTCGGTCAGGTTGTCCGGCACGGTCACGCCCGCTGCGTCAAACGCCAGCGTCGCATCGAGGTAGGCAGGACGCTGGGACGGACGGTGGTAGACCGGCGCGTCGTCGACCAGCGTGGTGACGACGATCTCAGCGACCGTCTCGTCTTCCCACTTCAGACGGAGCATGCCATCGTCTGTGACGCGGCCGATGACGGCAGCTTCCAGACCCCATTTTTCAAAAATCTCGGTCGCGATGTGCTCTTTGCCTTTTTCCATGACCACGAGCATGCGCTCTTGCGATTCGGACAGCATCATCTCGTACGGGGTCATGCCTTCTTCGCGGCACGGCACTTTCGTCATGTCCAGCTCAATGCCGGAACCGGCGCGGGCTGCCATCTCCGAGGAGGAGGAAGTCAGGCCTGCTGCGCCCATGTCCTGAATGCCGATCACGTCGCCGGTGGCGATCAGTTCGAGGCAGGCTTCGAGCAGCAGCTTTTCCATGAACGGGTCGCCGACTTGCACGGCGGAGCGCTCTTTGCTGTGCGGGTCTTCGGTGGATGCGAAGGTCGCGCCGTGGATGCCGTCGCGGCCGGTGCGGGCGCCGACGGCGAGCACCGGGTTGCCGACGCCGCTTGCGAAGCCCTTCGCGATCTCATCGTGCGTCATGATGCCGACGCACATCGCGTTGACCAGCGGGTTGTGACGGTAGCGGTCGTCGAACACCACTTCGCCGCCGACGGTCGGGATGCCGATGCAGTTGCCGTAGCCGGCGATGCCGGAGACGACGTTCGAGAAGAGGTAGCGGTTGTGCACGTTGTCATCGCCTTCGATCTCACCGAAGCGCAGCGAGTTGAGCAGCGCGATCGGGCGCGCGCCCATCGTGAAGACGTCGCGGATGATACCGCCGACGCCGGTCGCCGCGCCTTGGTACGGCTCGATCGCAGACGGGTGGTTGTGCGATTCGATCTTAAAGGACACGGCGAGGTTGTCGCCGATGTCGATGATGCCGGCGTTTTCGCCCGGGCCTTGCAGGACGTGCGGACCCGAGGTCGGGAACTTTTTCAAAACCGGGCGGGACGATTTATAGGAGCAGTGTTCAGACCACATGACCGAGTAGATGCCCGTCTCGGTGTAGTTCGGCTGACGGCCCATCAAGGAGACGATGCGCTCATACTCTTCGTCATTCAGCCCGAACGTGCGATAGATTTTGTCGTCAGCAATTTGCTTGGGAGTCGGTTCGTTACGCACCTTGTTTGTCCCTCCATGCTTTCAGAATCGACGTGAACAGCGCTTTGCCGTCGGCCGAGCCCAGCAGTTCGTGCACAGCACGCTCCGGGTGCGGCATCATGCCCAGCACGTTGCCCGCTTCGTTGCAGATCCCGGCGATGCGCTCCAGCGAACCGTTCGGGTTGTGCTCGTGATAGCGGAAGACGATCTGGTTGTTCGCTTTCATCTTCGCCAGGGTCTCTTCATCCACATGGTAGTTGCCTTCGCCGTGGGCGATCGGGATGTTGATCACTTGGCCTTGCTCGTAGTCGGACGTGAACGGCGTGCTGTTGTTCTCGACGACGAGCGGCGAGATCGCGCAGCGGAACTGCAGGTGGTCGTTGTGGCGCAGTGCGCCCGGCAGCAGGCCGGACTCGGTGAGGATCTGGAAGCCGTTGCAGATGCCGATGACAAATTTGCCGTTGGCAGCTTCACGCTTTACCGCTTCCATCACCGGGGAAAAACGGGCGATTGCGCCGCAGCGCAGGTAGTCGCCATAGGAGAAGCCACCCGGTACGATGATGGCGTCATAATCGGACAAGTCGGTGGTCGTGTGCCAGACCGGCTCGACGCTTTCGCCGAGCACGTCTTCCACCGCTTTCACTGCGTCGATGTCACAGTTGGAACCCGGAAAAACCAGGACGGCGAACTTCATCGTTTAGGCCTCCACAAGTTCGAATTCGTATTTTTCGATCACGGTGTTGGCGAGCAGTTTTTCGCACATTTCGGTCACGCGCGCTTCCGCTGTTGCCTTGTCGGTCGTGTTGATTTTCAGTTCGAGGAATTTGCCGATGCGCACATCGTTCACTTCGCTGTAGCCCAGCGCGTGCAGCGACTTGGTGACGGCGGTGCCTTGCGGATCGAGTACAGATTGCTTCAAGGTGACGTGAATGCGAGCGATGATCATACTTCGACTCCTCCCAGACGGCGCAGCATCTCTTGATACGCTTCTTCTACATTGCCCATGTCGCGGCGGAAACGGTCTTTGTCGAGCTTCTCGTTGGTGTCCGCATCCCAGAAGCGGCAGGTGTCCGGGGAGATCTCATCGGCGAGGATCAGTTCGCCTTGCGGAGTGATGCCGAATTCGAGTTTGAAGTCGACGAGTTTGACTTTGCGGTCCTTGAGGTAGCCGATCAGGATGTCGTTGATCTTGCGGCCGTACTCGGCCATCTTCGCCACCGTCTCCGGGGTAGCCAGTTCCAGCACGTCGATATGCGAATCGTTGATCAGCGGGTCGCCGAGGTCGTCGTTTTTGTAGTAGAACTCGACGACCGCTCTCGGCAGCACGGTTCCTTCCGGCAGGCCGAGGCGCTTCGCCAGGGAGCCGGCAGCGATGTTGCGGACCACCACTTCAAGCAGGACAATTTCGACTTTTCGAACCAGTTGCTCGTTGTCGTTCAGCTTGGAGATGAAGTGGGTCGGGATGTTTTGCTCGTTGAGCATCTCCATGAAGATGGTGGAGATGGCGTTGTTGAGCTGGCCTTTGCCGGTGATGGTGCCTTTCTTCTCACCGTTGAATGCGGTGGCGTCGTCTTTGTATTCCACGATATATTGATCCGAGTGGTCGGTATGATAAACGCGTTTTGCTTTGCCTTCGTAGAGCATTTCGCCTTTGGTGGTCATGTTAGAAATCCTCCTTTTAATAAAAACACCGGGACTCACTCCCCGCCTCCTCTCGGTCAAGGGATGAAGGCGGTCCGGCAGTCAAGCCCCGGATGTGGATGTATTTACAGCTTACAGGCCGAGACGGTCGAAGATCGTATCGACGTGCTTGAGGTGCCAGTTGTAGTCGAAGCAGTCGTCGAGCTCCGCTTGCGACAGGTGCGCGGTGATCAGCTCGTCGCTCTCCACGATGTCGCGGAAGGAGCGCTGCTCTTCCCAGGATTGCATCGCGCGGGCTTGGACGGTGTCGTACGCTTTTTCGCGGGTCAGGCCTTTGTCGATCAGAGCGAGCAGGACGCGCTGGGAGTAGATCAAGCCGAATGTGCGGTCCATGTTGCGCTTCATGTTTTCCGGGAACACGGTCAGGTCTTTGATGATGCGAATCATCTTGCGCAGCATGTAGTTGACGAGAATCGTGCTGTCCGGGATGATCACGCGCTCAACCGACGAGTGCGAGATGTCGCGCTCATGCCAGAGCGGCACGTTTTCGTACGCCGCCAGCGAGTTGCCGCGCAGGATGCGCGCGAGGCCGGAGACTTGCTCACAGGAGACCGGGTTGCGCTTGTGCGGCATCGCCGAGGAGCCTTTTTGGCCTTTGTAGAACGGCTCTTCCGCTTCGCGGAACTCGGTTTTCTGCAGGGCGCGGATCTCGGACGCGATCTTGTCCAAGGTGCAGCCGATGATCGCCAGCGTGCTCATGTAGTGCGCGTGGCGGTCGCGCTGCAAGGTCTGCGTGGAGATCGGCGATGCCTTCAGGCCGAGCTTCTCGCAGACGAACTTTTCCACAAACGGGTCGATGTTCGCGTAGGTGCCGACGGCGCCCGACATCTTGCCGTACTCGATGGTGTCGCACGCTTGGCTGAAGCGCTCCAGGTTGCGCTTCATCTCTTCGTACCACAGGCCGACTTTCAGGCCGAACGTGGTCGGTTCGGCGTGCACGCCGTGCGTGCGGCCCATCATGACGGTGTATTTGTGCTCTGTTGCTTTCGCGCCGAGCACTTCGATGAAATCTTCGATGTCTTGACGGATGATCTGGTTGGCTTGGCGGATCTGGCTGGACAGCGCGGTGTCGACGACGTCGGTAGAAGTCAGGCCGTAGTGCACCCATTTCGACTCTTCGCCGAGCGATTCGGACACGGCGCGGGTGAAGGCGACCACGTCGTGGCGGGTCGATTCTTCGATCTCCAGGATGCGCTCGACGGTGAACGTTGCTTTTTCACGGATCAGCTTCACGTCTTCTGTCGGGATCACGCCGAGTTCTGCCCAAGCTTCGCATGCGAGAATTTCAACTTCGAGCCAGTTGGCGAAGCGGTTGTGCAGTTCCCAGATCTTGCCCATTTCCGGTAAGGTGTAACGATCGATCACAGTTGGTTCCTCCCAAAGTCCCCAATGATAGCAGGTCTGTAAGTTGTAAAGTTTAGTTGTTCAGGTATGCTTCCACGCCGATGGTTTGCAGTTTTTCGTCTTTCGCAATCACTTCGGCGGCGAGTTGTTCACGGTAGGTGACGAGGCGGTTCGCGAGGTCTTCATCTGCACCGGCGAGAATCTGTGCAGCCAGCAGGCCTGCGTTGTATGCACCGTTGACGGCGACCGTTGCGACCGGGATGCCCTTCGGCATCTGCACGATCGCGTAGAGCGCGTCGACGCCTTGGATCGCGCCGCCTTGGATCGGCACTCCGATCACCGGCAGGGTGGTGCATGCTGCCACCACGCCCGGGAGATGCGCAGCGAGGCCGGCGCCGGCGATGATCGCGCCGAAGCCGTTTTCGCGTGCTTCACGCGCAAGTTTCATCGTTTTGTCCGGCACGCGGTGTGCGGAAGAAACGCGGATCTCCGTTTCCACTTCCAGCGCTTGCAGCGCTTTTGCCGCTTCGTTCATCACTTTCAAGTCAGAGTCGCTACCCATGAGAATCAGTACTTTTTTTGCCATTGTCGTTTCCCTCCAATTAGTGAACCAGCGTTAGTTTTTAGCAAATCCTCTGGTGCTACACGCAAAAGTTTCATAAAAAAGCCCAGATGGGTAGAATTCGTCGCTGCACCTGGTGCTGTCGAGCGAAACCTACCCGCCTGGGCTTTTCTCCCTTCGGTGTCATGTCCACTCCTGGTAGACATGTGAATCGCTTGGACCTACTCAGAGCGAGCGGAACCCTAGATTCACTTTCGTTCGTAGTCCGGCGATTCCGGTCGCCGGGTAGAGACTCTCAGGCCAATCCCCGAGTATATACGAGCTATTGTCGGTTGATGTCATTGTCTACCGTAAGCATACCAAAAGCGATCTGGGCACGTCAACGTAAAATACGAACATTAGGCGTGAACATTTTATGATCGTTCGAATTTTGGCCCGTTTTTCTCGCCCAGACATAGTTTTCGGCCCGCGCCAATAGACTGGTAGTAGAGCCGGAACTGTATGGAGTGATTGGACATGGCACGCATCTATCGGATTCGCGACACCCAGCGTTTTATTTTTCTGCCGCTTTTGTTCCCGTTGATCCCGCTGCTGTTGCAATGGATGCGCCCGGGCAATGCCTGGGTGTTTGTTGCCGTGGTGGCGGTCTATGTGCTGTTCACCTTTCGGGTGCTGTTTCAGATCCGCGAGCTGGAGGTCGGCGAGGAGGAGATCCGCATCGACCGGGGACGCTGGCAACAGGTGTTTTCGCATGAGCAGATCTATGAGATCTTCCTGACCAAAAACAACGTTGTGCAGTTGCGCGTCGGCGAGCACAACCGATACCTTCGCGTGTACGCGGCCGACTACTGGGAAGCGATGAGCGCCTTGCAGCGCTTTGCCTGGCGCCATGCGATCCCGCTGACCGACAAGCGGCCCCGACGAATGAAAGAGCCGAGGAGGGACGTTTCATGATGCTCTGCGACTATCTGCGGACGCTGCCGCCGTCCCATCTCTACGACCTGTACGAGACCTTATACCTCCCGCAGACCAAAGTGACCCTGAGCGAAGCCGAGCTGTGCGAGCAGATCGTGACCTACTGGGACGACCCGGCGCACTGGGATCGGTTCGTCCGCGCGCTCTCCCCTTTCGAGCGCCGCGCGATGACCCGCCTCGCCCTGCACGAGCGCTGCCCGATCGACGCCTTCATGGAAGAGGCCGCCTCGCTCGGCCTGCTCATCCTCTATCGCGAGCAGAACCGCTACGAGATGCCCGATGATGTCCGCGTGCAGCTCTTAGCGCGGCTCCCCTCTCTCGGCGACCTGCTCGGTGCCCACGAGCCGGGCGATGCGGACGGGACGGCGCCGGTGTAAGCGCATGAAAAAAAGCCCTTCGTGTGAAGGGCTTTTCGTTGTGCCTTTACTCCCCGGCGAGCAAGATGTAGCGGGCCAGGGCGAGCAGGGCGATCACCCACATCAGCCAGTGGATGCTGACCTTTTGGTCGGCATCTTTGGTGAAGAGGTTGCGAACCACGTTCAGGACGACGTAGAAGATGATCCCGATCGAGATGCCGTTGGCGATGGAGTAGGTGAACGGCATCAGCGCGATGGTCAGGAACGCCGGCATCGCGATGCCGAAGTCGTCCCACTTGATGTGACGGACGGAGCTCATCATCAGCACGCCGACCACGATCAGCGCCGGTGCGGTCGCCGCATCCGGAATCACTTGTACGAACGGCGCCAGCAGCACGACAGACAGCAGGAACAGAATCCCCGTCGTCACGGCGGTCAGGCCGGTGCGGCCGCCCGACTCGATCCCAGCTGCCGACTCGACATATGCGGTCATCGGCGTAACCCCGAGCAGGGCGCCGATCGAAACGCCGGAACCGTCAACGAACATCGCGCGGCCAAGGCGCTTCTCGCCGTCCGGGCGGTTGAGCAGACCTGCGCGGTTCGCAGTGCCGACCAAAGTGCCAAAAGAGTCAAACAGTGTGACGAATACGAAGATGATGACAACTTCCCAGAAGATCCCGCTGCTAAGCATCGAGAAGTCGAGCTTGAACAGGGCCAGCTCGCCAAAGTTCGGCAGGAACGTCGGGTTGCTCAAGGACGACGTGTTGGTGACGCCAAGCGGAATCCCGATCAACGTGGTGAGGATGATCCCGATCAGCAGTGCGCCACGCACGCGCAGGGTGGTCAAGATCCCCGCGATCAGCAGACCGATCAAGGTCAGCGCCGCCACTTTGTTGGCGATGAAGTCGGTCAGGCCGATGTTCCATTCGAAGAACAGCAGGTTGACGACCGGCGCGCCCGCTTTGATCGCTTCTGCAGACGGACCGCCGACAAACGTAACGGTGGTGACTTGGCCCAGTTTCAGGCCGATCAGGGTGATGAACAAGCCGATCCCGACGGTGATCGCATATTTCAGCGAATCGGGCAGCGCTTTGACCAGCAATTGGCGGAACCCGGTCACCGTCAGCAAGATAAAGATAAGACCGGCGACAAAAACGGCACCGAGCGCCACTTGCCAGGTCATCACGCCGCCGTTAGCGGCTGCGACGACTGCGAAATACGCGTTCAGACCCATTCCCGGCGCCAAACCAACCGGGAAGTTAACGAACAGACCCATCATCAACGTCACAATGCCGGCGCCGACCGCCGTCGCGAAGAAGACGGCCCCCTCCGACATGCCCGTGCCTTTCAAGATGGCCGGGTTCAAAAACAGAATGTAAGCCATCGTGACGAAGGTGGTGATCCCCGCGATAATCTCTGTGCGCGGGTTGGTGCCAAACTCGCCTAGTTTAAAAAGACGTTCCAACATCGCAAATGCTCCCCCTTTTTCCCCTCTGATTCTGCTCTGTTATTCCCACTCGATCGTCGCCGGCGGCTTCGACGTGATGTCGTACACCACGCGGTTGACGTCGCGCACTTCGTTGACCAGCCTTACAGACAGGCGCTCCAGCACATCAAACGGAATGCGTGCCCAGTCGGCCGTCATGCCGTCGCTCGAGGTGACGGCGCGGATGGCGATCGTGTACGCATACGTGCGCTCATCGCCCATTACACCGACGGAGCGAACGTCCGGCAGCACCGCGAAGTATTGCCAGATCTCACGGTCGAGACCGGAGCGGCGAATCTCGTCGCGGACGACAAAGTCGGCGTCTTGCAAAATCTCCAGCTTGTCGGACGTCACGTCGCCGATGATGCGGATCGCCAGACCCGGACCTGGGAACGGTTGACGCCAGACGATCTCGTCTTTGATGCCAAGCTCGGTGCCGGCAGCGCGCACTTCGTCTTTGAACAGCGCGTTCAGCGGCTCGACGAGTTCGAACTGCATGTCCTCCGGCAGGCCGCCGACGTTGTGGTGCGACTTGATCGTCGCCGCCGTCGCCGTGCCCGACTCGATGATGTCGGTGTACAAGGTGCCTTGCGCCAGGAAGTCGAAGTGGCCGAGCCCTTTGGACTCTTCTTCAAAGACGCGGATGAACTCTTCGCCGATGATCTTGCGCTTGCGCTCCGGATCGGATACGCCTTCCAGACGGCCGAGGAAGCGGTCGCGGGCGTCGATCTTGACGACGTTCATCTTGAACTCGCCGGCGAACATCTCCATCACTTGCTCCGCTTCGTTCTTGCGCAGCAGGCCGTGGTCGACGAACATGCAGGTCAGGTTGTCCCCGATCGCGCGGTGCACCAGCACGGCCGCCACGGAGGAATCCACGCCGCCGGACAGCGCGCAGAGCACTTTTTTGTCACCGACTTGCGCTTTGATCTTGAGGATCGCTTCTTCCACAAACGAGGCGGATGTCCAGGAGCCGCCCGCTTCGCACACGTCGTACAGGAAGTGCTTCAGCTGCTCTTGCCCAAACTCGCTGTGGTTGACTTCGAGGTGGTACTGCACCGCATACAGCTTGCGGGACGCATCGCTCATCGCCGCCACCGGGCAGGTGGTCGTCGTCGCGTCGACGCGGAAGCCGGCCGGCACCGACACCACTTTGTCGGAGTGGCTCATCCAGACCTGCTGCGCAGCGGGTTGGCCGCTGAACATCACGTTGTCGCTCTGCACGTCGATCATCGACTTGCCGTACTCGCGCACGTCGGCGCGCTCGACTTTCGCTTCAAAATGGTGCGCCATCAGCTGCATGCCGTAGCAGATGCCGAGGATCGGCACGCCCAGTTCGAAGATCGCAGGGTCGACTTTCGGCGCGCCTTCCGCATAGACGGAGTTCGGGCCGCCGGAGAAGACGATCCCTTTCAGGTTCAGTTTCTTCAGCTCTTCTGCAGTCGTCTGGAACGGCATCAGCTCCGAGTAGACGTTCAGTTCGCGAATTCGGCGGGTGATCAGTTGGTTGTACTGACCCCCAAAGTCAAGCACGACGACGATCTCTTTGTTTTCCATCATCAGATACGCTCCCGTCCCTCTAAGTTGTAAAAAATGAAAAAAGCACCCTGACTTTCCTCAAACACCTTTAGTATGGAAAAACCATACGCAAGGCATACGAGGAGAACAGGGTGCTCGAATGGCTGGCACGATGTCGAATCCTCGTAGTCAGTTCTTTACGGGAACTGGTAGAAACTTCCGGGCCATATCCCCGGCTATATACGAGACAACTTGTTTTCGACATCATTCTACTCCAAAATACGAACATTCGTCAACCGCAATTCGCACATCGTTCGCGTTAACGCTTTTTTAAACGTCCCGCTTTCCGCACGATGCGCGTCCAGAGGTCTTGAATTTGTGACTTTTCACCGTCCGACACGTCGCGTTTGCCGTAGCGCACGCGCTCGAAGATCTGGGCCAGCGGAATCATCTCCCGCCCGCGCAGGTCCGGGTTGGCAGAGAGGAACAACGCGTACTCGCGCAAACTCATGTCCTCCTGCCGCTTCCAGCCGAAGCGGGTCATGATCAGCATCAGGCGCAGGATCGCGTTCATGATCACATCGCCGTCGCCTTTGTACGCCCGGCGCAGGTAGTAGGCGGTGATCAGCTTGCGGCGGTTGAAGAACGCTGCGATCAGCAGGACGAGCGCTGCGATGCCCGTGTACAAGCCCACCACTTTCCAGTTGATGTCAAAGGAGAAGAGGGCGGTCTTGGACTTGGCAGCCTGGTCTTCTTCTTTCTCTTCGCCTTTCGGATTGTTGACCGGCGGCACGATCGTTGGCTGGGTCTCATCCGGTTTGTACAGCGGGCGCATTTGGAACGAGGCGGTCGGCTCGAACGACACCCAGCCGATCCCGTCAAAATACACTTCCGCCCAGGAGTGGGCGTTTTTGTTGCGGACGGTGTAGAGGTACTCATCGTCCGTCTTTCCGTCCCACGTCAGATCGACATCGCCGCGGGTGAAGCCTTTGACCCAGCGGGTCGGCATGCCCAATGTGCGGGCCATGACGACGAACGACGACGAGAAGTGGTCGCAGTAGCCGCGGCGCGATTCGAACAGGAACTGGTCGACAAAGTCCTGCTTGTCGCCCGGGATCGGCACGTCGCTCGTCTCATAGCGGTAGTTGCCGTGCAGGTAGTCCTCCAGCGCCTTGGCGCGCTCATACGGCGTCTTGGCGTCTTTGGTGACTTCCAGCGCCAGTTCGCGGATCCGCTTCGGCAGGTTGGCCGGCAGCGAGATGTACGACTGCAGCACGCTGGTCAGCAGATCCTGCGGCGGCAGGGAGGCGTTCTTCAGCGCCACTTCGTCGTGGTACGGCACTTCCGAGATGACCGAATAGGTATCGCCCGGCTCCAGCTGCCCCGCTTCCAGACGGCTGTCGAGGAAGGAATAGCTGAGCGTGCCAGGCGAGATGTTCGGTCCGGAGACCCCGGTGATCTGGGGGTGGCCAAAGATCAGCGGCACCATCGTGTCCTGCACGCTGACCGTCTGCTCCACACGCTTCGTCTCCAAGGTCGTCGGCGGGAGGTACATGTCCGACTGCACGTGATCCGGATTGGACACCGGCTCGGCCGGCGCGACAGACAGCCAGCCCTTCCCGGTATAAAATGCTTTCGTCTCGCCCCGGTAGTAGCCTTCGACGGTCGAGGTCACGGTGAAGACGACCGTTTCGTCCATCTCGAACGGGCCGCCGAGATGGTCGTCATTGTTGCCGTAGCCGATCTTCTGGCGCACGGCGCCGCCGTCTTTCATCCCCTGCAGGTATGACACCGGGTCCGGCCAGGCCGGATCTTCCGCTTTCGGGACGACGAGGCCGACGCCGGTCACGACCAGGGACAGGATCAGCGTCCACGCCAGCCAATGCGTCGGCCAGCCTTTGAGGTGGCGCGGCATGCGGGCCAGGCGCTCCACCGCCGGCAGTTGGCGGAAGGCGAGGATGACGAGGCCGAACAGCAGGAACAGCACGATGTGCCCTGCCGTCTCCTCGACATAAAACGTGTCGAGCACGCCGAGCCCGACCAGCCCGAGCACGAAGAACACAAACATCCAGACCTTCGCTTTCAGGCTCTGGCGGAACAAGACTTGGAACAGCCAGAGCCCGAGCAGCATCGCCGTCGACTTCGCCGACATCGTCATCGCGGCAAAATCGCCCGCCTGCAGCGAGTAAACGGCAGCCGTCAGATCGCCGAACCAATGGCCCAGCCATCCGGACAGGTCGAAGAAGCTGTAGAGGACTTTATAGTGGTACTGAAACACGAAGTTCAGGAACACGACCGCTTTCAGCAGAAAGCGCAGGATCAGGTGTCCGACCAGCAAATCGCTGACGAACAGCAGCAGCAGGAAGGACAAGAAGAGCCAGATCGACTGGATCTCGCCCGCCTCCCCGAGCGGAAGGAGCACTTGAGCGAGCCACAGCCAGACCAGCGTGTAGAGCACGGTGTCGCGCAGCGGACTGCCCGTCACCCATCTAGCCGTTTGAAGCATAGGATACCGGCCCCCTCACTACATCTTCCAGTTCATTTTCGTCCCGCACCACATAGGTGTGAACGCCGAGCATCTCCAATTTCCCCATGTGCGCCAGATCGACTTCGTTCAGTTGGCGGCCGCCGACGATGTAGAACAGCTCCGTCTTGATCTTGCGGTATTCCAAAAAGCCGATCAGTTGCACCAGCGGCTGGTCGAGCACCGGCGTGACCAGCACGATCGTCGAACCGCGCTGCAGATGGTTCACCTCGCGCAGGATCGCGTCATTGTACTCGTCGGCGCCGTCCGCCTGCACGATCGCCAAATGCTCGATGATGCGCAGGTATTGCTCAAAATTGCGGCTTTGTGCGATCGTCACGCGCTCGCGGCCGTAGGAAGTCAATCCGACCGAGTACTTTTTGCTCGACGCGTGTTTGATCAGCGAAGCCGCCGTGGTCACCGCCAGCTCGAACAGCTGGTTGGAGCCGCCGCGATAGGCGTCTTCGGAGCGGTTGAGGAAAAACATCATATCGTTGGTCACGTGCAGCTCGAACTCTTTCGTCTTCAACGAGCCGGTGCGCGCCGACGCGCGCCAATGAATGCGCGACAGCCGGTCGCCTTGCGCGTAGTCGCGCACGCCGATCACGTTCGAAGAGTCTTCCGCCATCCGGTTCTGAGCGTTGGTGTGACCGAGGTTGAATTTGTTGATCGTATGCCAATAGGGAATCGGAATGATCTTCGGATAGACGGTCACCTCATCGCTCCGCTTGTGCACCAGCTCTTTTTTGGTCAGGCCAAAAATGTCGCCGGTGACGAGCCGGGTGTCGCCGAGGACGTATTTGCCCCGCGGCATGTTCGGCAGCGAATAGCGGAGGCGCAGCTTGCGGTTATAACCCGGGAAATGGAGCTCGCGGTTCGAGCCGCTCTGCAGCAGCAGCCGGGTCGGCAGCGTATCTTCGACGACCAGCCATGGCAGCGGCCATTTGCGGCCTTCGATCTCGATCATGATGTCCACTTCCAGCGTCTGGCCGGCATTGACTTTCAGCGAGGACAGGCGGCGCTCCGACTTGGCGCCCCGCAGCGCGTAGCGGGCTGTGCCCAGCTCGTAGCCGGCGAGCAGGAACGCTGCGTAAAACATAAACCACGCCGCAAATCCGCCTTGGAACTTGCCATATGCAAACGTGACGAACAACAGGGTCAGCCACAGGAGAATGCGTCCGAATCTCCTCACATCACTTCACCCTTTCACGGGCTTTTGCGGAGGAAAATTCGCGGGTGACCGGCACCGGCACCGCTTTCATGATCTCAGACAGCACTTTCTCCACCGTCGTGCCGCCGAGGCGCGCTTCCGATTTCAGAATCAGGCGGTGGGCGAGCGTCACCGTCGCCAACTGCTTCACATCGTCGGGAATCACATAGTCGCGGCCGAGCACAAACGCCAGCGCCTGTGCAGCTTTAAACAGCGACAAGGAGCCGCGCGGCGAGGCGCCGAGGTAGACGGCCGGGTGTTTGCGGGTCTCGGTGGTGATATTGACGATGTATTCACGGATCGACTGTTCGACATAGATCTCGCGCACTTTCTGCTGCATCGACTGCAAGGTCTCCTGATCGGTGACTGTTTCCAGCCCTTCGATCGGATGCACCAGCTGCTGACGGCCAAGCAGATCGACTTCGTGCTCCGGCGTCGGGTAGCCGAGGTTCAGCTTCAGGAGGAAGCGGTCGAGCTGAGCTTCCGGCAGCGGGAAGGTGCCTTCGTACTCGATCGGGTTCTGCGTCGCCATGACGAGGAACGGGGAAGGCAGCTTATAGGTCGTGCCGTCGACCGTCACGTTGTGCTCTTCCATCGCTTCGAGCAGCGCGGACTGCGTTTTCGGCGAGGTGCGGTTGATCTCGTCGGCGAGAATGATGTTGCCCATGATCGGGCCGGGACGGAATTCAAATTCATTGGTCTTCTGATTATAGATCGAAACACCTGTCACGTCGGAAGGCAACAAGTCAGGCGTGAATTGAATGCGTTTAAAGGAACAGCCCAAGGATTTGGCCAGCGAGCGCACCAGCATCGTCTTGCCGACACCCGGAACGTCTTCGAGCAGCACATGTCCGTCGCAGAGCATGGCGACCATGCAGAGCTGGACCGCTTTGGACTTGCCGATGATCACTTTTTCGACGTTGTTCACCACATCGGTCAGAACTTTGTGCGGATGATCAAACTCACGGTTCACAAGTTCTTTCTCATCTGTATATTGCATTCTCTACTTCCTCCAATTCAAAAGATTGCCAGTCATCTATACTTCTCCTAGGTATGACGAAAGTCCTCCCGATGCGTTTCCAATTGTTAGCATTTTCATACAGCTCTGCAGAATCGAACTTGTCAAAAGCATAACAGAGTGGGAGAAACTTTGTCCTCGCACAAGTATTGGATGGATGGACGAGTGTCTACCCTCTTAATATATATGAAAATTCACATTAATCTCTACAAAAATATAGACAAATATAGACAAAAAAATCTCCGGTGCGAAAAACCGGAGATCCAAGAGCCGATTATTGCAGAAATGCCATCGGATTGACGTATGCGCCGCCGCTTTGCATCGACAGATGCAGATGCGGGCCGGTCGAATAGCCGTCATTGCCGGTCGTGCCGATCACCTGTCCCTGGCGCACCGTCTGGCCGGTGCTGACGAGGATGCCGTTGCCGTACATGTGGCCATAGACGGAGGTCACGCCGTTGCCGTGGTCGATGACGATCCAGTGCCCGTACCCGCTCGCCGAGCCCGCCTGCACGACCACGCCGTCAGCCACCGCGACAAACGGCGTGCCGATCGGAGCGGTGATGTCGATCCCTTTGTGGAACTCGGAGCCGCGCATGCCGTAGCCCGAGGAGATCGTAAACGAGGACGGCACCGGCCAGGCGTACGAGCCGTTGCCTCCAGCCGCCGGAATGAACTGCGGCCCGGTGTAGCTCTGGTAGGCCTGCTCGACGACATGCTGGTCTTCCGCCGGTGCGGCCAGCGCTGCGGCGAGATCGCCTTTCAGGTTTTTCGCTTTCGCCTGCAGATCCTGCTCCGCCTTGCGCAGCGTCTCCTGGCGGGTGCGGCGCTCCTTTTGTTGCGCGTCGAGCTGCTCTTTGGCCGTTTTCAGCTTGGCCTGATCGGTGCGCAGCTGTTTGATCAGATCCTGATCCTGCTCGACGATCATCGACAGCAGCTGGAGCCGCTCCAGAAAGTCGGAAAAGTCTGTCGCTTTGAACAAAACTTCCCAGAAGGAGACATCGCCTTTTTGATACATCACTTTCACGCGCTCTTTCAGCTTCTCGCGATGCTTTTCGATGCGCTGCTCCAGCGCGGCGATCTCCCGCTTCATCTTTTCGTTCTCTTTCATCCCTTGAGACAATTCCGCCTCCAGGTCTTGCATGTTCTTCAATGTATCTTGCAGTTCCTTGTCGACTCCGTTAAGTTCTTGCTGAATCTTCTCTGCTTGCTCGCCCTTTTGCTCGGCAGCCAGCGCGTTCCCTGGCAGCGCTGTGGTCAAGAGCAAACCGGCCAATAAGCAGGCGGTCATCCGTTTTTGCCTGTAGCTCATCCCTTCTTTCACTCCTTTTCGTGTCTCATACTACCGAATGGAAGCGGGGCGGACAACCTTTTTCGACAATTTGTAACCAAGATGTCAATGTTTTGGCAAGCTTTGGACAGGTTTTGCAAAAAGAAAAAAACCACCCTCACAAAGGAGGGTGGTTTTTCGAAAGGGGTGGGCTTACATCATGCCCATGCCGCCCATGCCGCCCATGTCCGGCATGCCGCCGCCAGCGCCCTTCGGCTCCGGCTTGTCAGCGATGACCGCTTCGGTGGTCAGGAACAGCGCCGCTACGGATGCTGCGTTTTGCAGCGCGGAGCGGGTCACTTTTGCCGGGTCGACGATGCCCGCTTCGAGCATGTTCACCCATTCGCCGGTCGCTGCGTTGAAGCCGATGCCGACTTCTTCTTTCTTCAGGCGCTCGACGATCACAGCGCCTTCTTGGCCGCCGTTGGTCGCGATCTGGCGAACCGGTGCTTCGAGCGCTGCGCGCACGATTTGCACGCCGGTCGCTTCGTCGCCGGACAGCTGAACTGCGTCGAGTGCGCGGATGACGTTAACCAGCGCGGTGCCGCCGCCCGGTACAATGCCTTCTTCAACGGCTGCACGGGTTGCGTTCAGAGCATCTTCGATGCGCAGTTTCTTCTCTTTGAGCTCAGTTTCGGTCGCAGCGCCGACTTTGATCACCGCTACGCCGCCTGCGAGCTTCGCGAGGCGCTCTTGGAGCTTCTCTTTATCGAACTCGGAAGTGGTCTCCTCGAGTTGCACTTTGATTTGGTTGACGCGTGCTTCGATCTCGTTCTTATCGCCGGAACCGTCAACAACGATCGTGTTCTCTTTGGAAACGCGAACTTGACGCGCGCGGCCCAGTTGAGTGATCAAGGTGTTTTTCAGTTCGAGGCCAACTTCTTCGGAGATCACTTGACCGCCGGTCAGAGCTGCGATGTCTTGCAGCATCGCTTTGCGGCGATCGCCGAAGCCCGGAGCTTTGACAGCGACTGCGGTGAAGGTGCCGCGCAGTTTGTTGACGATCAGGGTCGCTTGCGCTTCGCCTTCGATGTCTTCTGCGATGATCAGGAGCGGACGGCCGGATTGAACGACGCGCTCGAGCACCGGCAGAACTTCCTGGATGTTGGAGATCTTCTTGTCGGTGATCAGGATGTACGGCTCGTCGAGCACCGCGATCATCTTGTCGGTGTCGGTCACCATGTACGGGGAGATGTAGCCGCGGTCGAACTGCATGCCTTCCACAACTTCTACCTCGGTGGTGAAGCCTTTGGACTCTTCCACGGTGATAACGCCGTCTTCGCCGACTTTTTCCATCGCTTCAGCGATTTGCTGACCGATCTCTTCGTCGCCTGCGGAGATGGAAGCAACGTTCGCGATGCCTTCTTTGCCTTGTACCGGCGTGGAGATACGCTCGATCTCTGCAACTGCCGCACGGGTCGCTTTTTCGATCCCGCGACGCAGACCGATCGGGTTCGCGCCAGCCGTTACGTTTTTCAGACCTTCGCGGATCAGCGCCTGCGCCAGAACGGTCGCGGTGGTGGTGCCGTCGCCTGCGATGTCGTTGGTCTTGGTCGCAACTTCTTTGACCAGTTGCGCGCCCATGTTTTCAAATGCATCTTCCAGCTCGATCTCTTTTGCGATCGTCACACCGTCGTTGGTGATCAGCGGGGAGCCGAACTTCTTCTCCAGCACGACGTTGCGGCCGCGCGGGCCGAGGGTTACCTTTACAGCGTCAGCCAGGATGTCCACACCGCGCAGCATGGAGCGGCGAGCATCTTCTTGGAAACGAATTTCTTTAGCCATTTTCGTCCAACCTCCTGTATTGTCGGTTTTACGTATGTGTCGAAACCTGTGAATACTCTATGTGTTCCGGACCGGGCCCGGAGTCGCTTACGCTTCGACGATCGCGAGGATGTCAGCTTCGCGCAGGATCAGGTACTCGACGCCGTTGTACTTCACTTCGGTGCCTGCGTACTTGGAGAAGATGATGCGGTCGCCAGCATGTACGTCCAGTGCAACAACGGAGTTGCCTACTACTTTGCCGGTGCCAACTGCTACAACTTCACCTTCTTGCGGCTTCTCTTTCGCGGTGTCCGGCAGGAACAGCCCGCTTGCAGTCTTCTCTTCACGTTCCACAACTTTGATGACGACGCGGTCGCCAATCGGTTTAATCATGCAAAACCCTCCTCAGATTTTGATGAGCGATGTGTTCTGTTAGCACTCGTCATCACTGAGTGCTAATTCCAATTCTTATGATAGTCAAATGCCCTGTTGTTTGCAAGAGGGAACAACAAAAATTTTGCATTACATTTTTGTAAATCCCACACAAAGCTCTAGGGTGCCCCCTGCTGGCAACATTATACATAGAGCGGACAAGAAGTTACCATAGGAAGTTTTCGCGAATGAGCTCGAACGGCGCGACTAAAAAATGACAAAGCCGGGCAGTGCCATTGCCCGGCTCTTATTGAAAGTTCACAGTCAACTTGTAGCCCAAATGTCCGTACAGCTCCTGCAGCGCTTTTTCGGCGTTGCGCTCCGCCGTCTGCAGCACGCCGGTCGCGCCCGCTTCGGAGCGGAGTTTGGCGAGCACCATGTCCTGCGACATCAGTTTCAGCCCTTCCTGCAGATCGGTCGAGCCGCGGAACAGGCCTTCGCTGGTGAACACTTTGATCCCGTCCATCTGGATCGACTCTTCCAAGAACACGGCGTGCGGCAGCGTGATCGCAATCGTCTTCCGGTCATGGTCGATGCGGACATCGTCTTCCTGCAGCTGTCCGAGTTCGACGCCGGCGAGCAGTTTGGCCGGGACGACGAACAGGTACGAGCGCTTGGTGCCGGGGACATCCATCGGAATCTCGATGCCGAAGATCTTGTTGTCCGCCCCTTCGAGCGTGGTCATCACATACGCTTCGGCCGTCGCCAAGGCGGACAGCTCGCGCACGCCGGTCACAAAGACTGCCGTGCTCGGCTTCTCCTGCACGTTCAGAACATACCACGCACCGGCCGAGCCTGCAGCCAGCAAGGTGACCAGCAGAGTCAGCAGCAGGCGCTTCTTGCCGAACCACCCGTTGAGCTTCCAAGGCCGGGACTTCGCTTCCGTGCGGTCGGGCAACAGCTGCACACTGCCTGCCGCGATGGCTGCCGATGTTTCTTCCTGTGCTTGTTTCAACTGTCGCACCACCTCTTCCAATTCGGAAATGGATGGCTGTTTCGGATCGCTCACCTGCACACTCCCCCTTACATAGATAGTGGTCAACTTGCGGAAATATGTCCGCTTCCATTCTACACCGTCCGACAAAAAACGAACAGCCTGTTCCCGATCCGGGAGAGGCTGTTCGTGCCGTTCGCGTCTGCTGCCTACAGATAAGCAAAGCATCCGCAGTCGCTGGACGTTTGTTTGCTGGCGTTCGAGTTCGTGGTCGGCGTGCAGTCGCAGCACGTCGCACCTTCAATGCGCCCGCCTTGCGCGATGCACCAGCAGCCGGTGGAACTGTACCCCCATGCGTAGGATACTTTATAGCCGCTCGGGCATTTCGAACTTGAGCTGCAGCCGGAGCAGTATTTGCCGTTCGGCGGAGCGCAGGATTGCGTCGCCCACACCGTCTCACACCAGCTGATGCTGTTGGCTCGTGCCGACTTGCTGCCAGCGAATGTCAACACACCCAGAAAAGTTGTGCCCACTGCCGCTTTCAGGAAACCTTTGCGGTCTACTTTGCGCGCCACATCTTCGGAGACGAGTTTGAAAAATCGTTCCAGCATTTTAAGCATGTCCTATCTTCCTCCTTCAATCGGATAAGTTGGCATCGTTACCGGCCGCGGCTTGCTCGGCCGCTTCCGCTTCTTCGAGCTCCCGTTGCGCTTCCTCTTCCCGATGCAGCTTCGCGATCCGCTTTTTCCACACAAAGCGCGAGACGGTGATCGACAGTTCAAAGAACAGGATCATCGGCACCGCGGCCATCAGGTGGGAGACCAGCTCCGGCGGCGAGATCAGCGAAGCGATGATCACGCAGATCAGATAGGCGTAGCGGCGGCTTCTCGCCAGCATGAACGGCGTGATGATCCCCAGGGCGGTCATGAAGGCGACCGCGACCGGCAGTTCGAAGATAAATCCAAACGGCAAGACGACATTGGTCAGGAAGCCGAGATAGTTGCCGGCGGTAAACATCACGTTGAACTGCTCCATGCCGAGCGTATAGAGAAACTTGAACATCACCGGGAACACCACGAAGTAGCCAAACAGGATACCTACGCAAAACATCCCCGCCACCAGGGGCAAAAACTTCAGAAAGTGGCGTCGAACTTCCTGATCCACAGCCGGTGCCAGAAAGCGGTAGGCGTGGTACAGCAGCACGGGAAGGGTCAGACCCAAAGCTGCGGCGCCAGCGAGCAGAAAATAGATTTTCAAGATCTCTCCCGGGCCGAGCACCGTCATTTTGATTTCCCCGATCTCAGGGAACATCCGCGTCGCGTCGCTCGCCAAGTAATGAAAGAGATCGGTGACGAACAGAAAGGCGATCATCACCAGCAAAATAAATGTGACCAGCGTCCAGATCAGACGCCCGCGCAGCTCAGCCAAATGTTCCAAAATCGTTTGCTCCCGACTCATGGGCCTGTCCCCTTCCTGCAATCCCTTTCATCCGGCACCTCATCTGGCACCTCATCCGGCACTGTCAGCATCGGGGACGGCAAGCCCCCCTGCCAAACGCGTGCCGCACCATGCGATGCCGGCGGAACCGCTTTTTCGATTCCTACTTGCTCGGTACTGCTTCTTTCAGTTCTTGCTGCGGCTCAAGCTGTGCCTCAGCTTTCGGTTCTGGCAAAGCTGATTTTGCTTCCTTGCCTTTTGCACCCTCGTCAGCGTCATCGTCGTCCGTGAAGCCTTTTGCGGCGCCGCGGAACTCTTTGAGCGTCTTGCCGACTGCGCGTCCGATTTCCGGCAGCTTGTTCGGTCCAAAGACGATCAGCGCGATGATCAAGATGAGAATCAGGCCCGGAAAGCCAATGTTTTGCAGCATCGCAACTCCTCCTCCGTTACAGATGGCTCCCGCTGTGCGCGTACAGCAGTGCCAAGAGAATCAGCAGTGACAATCCGTTGAGCACGCCGTTTCGGCGCCGCAGTCGCATGATGTCCCGCGTGTCTGCTTGCTCCCCGGCAGAGAGCATCTGCTTGTACCACAGCCAGACGGTCGGCAAGGCACGGGTCAAGCCGTACACCGCTCCGAAGAGCAGGCCTTGATACGGTTCGCCAAAGAAGCCAAGGTACAGATACAGCATGTAGAACGTGACGTGCGGAATATAGGTGAGAATCCCCGCTCCGAGGATCGAGCCCCAGACCAGCATGTTTTGCTGCGGCGTGAATTGCACCCAGGTCTCCGGAATCTGCCACTGGCGCTGCGGAATCACCAGCCGGATCAGCCCAAACTCATGACAAACATAGGCGATCACCAAAATCCCCAAGCCGATCGCTTTTACTGTCGTCGGCAGCCAAAAGCTCAGCAAGTAGATCAGCAGGACGTACAGGAACCCGAACACCGCACCGGAGATTGCCGTTGTGAAACTGTAGACACCTGCCATCGACCAAAAGTTTTTCCATTTTCCCGCCTCACCGAGGGGGACGACCGTCAAGGTCACATTGACCCCTCAGGCGGTGCAAAGTTTCGTCGTTCCCGCCACCGTGGCGAGCAGGAGCAGGATCCACACTTCAGCTTGTCCGACAAGCGTTACCCATTCCATCCTCACAACCCCCTTTCGTGCAGGTTTTAGTAGTTCGAGCCGTTACGCGTTCGCCCGCTCCTCTTGCAGTTGGATGAGCTGCTGTTTGGCCGGGTGTTCGACTTGAATGAACTGATTTTTTACAGACGACATCAAGCCTTGAATGTGCTCTGCGCTGTTCAGCAATCCTTTGCCGGTTACCACCCCTTTTTCATCTAACATAATCCCAAACGGTGTCACTCTCACTTTGCAGTCGGTGAGCAGAATCTGACGCGTGTCTATGAGAAGTTCCCCCTGAATGGGAATCTTGGCTAACAGCTCTTCCCATTGGTCCCGTTCCCCGAGACCAACCATGACAAAGTTGACGTGCGTGCCATACTGGGCAATCGCTTTGTTCCAATCTGGAAACAGTTCACGGCACGGTTTGCACGTGGTCGAAGTGAACGCGAGCAGGGTCGGGCGTCCGAGCAGATCTTGCGTGGAGACGCTCTTGCCCAGCTCATAGGCCGGCTGCTCGAAGTGGTGAATCTTGTCCCCGATCGGGATGCCGTCCCGGGAGATCGCGTCGCCCGATTTCAAGAACACTTCACCAAACTGACGGAAGATTAAGAAAATAGCACCGAGAATAAAAAGCGTCACAATCCAAAGCCCGAGATTCGAGTACAAGAGAAACTGGCTCACATCATTCAACTCCTTTTTAGTGTTTGCATACCGTTTGCGTACAGCGTCCAGACCTTTTGCATCAGGATCACCAGCAGCGTGATCAAACTGCCCAGCGCGATCGTCGGCAAGGAGTAGACGACCGTGCCGTCATGAAGCAGCGCGGTGACCGCCAGCATGGTGCCGAGGAAGCCGATCTTCCCGAGCGTAAACCCGTCCGCTTTCGAATCGAGCAGTTTCCCTTGGCAGCCGCAGGTGATCACCCTGCCTTGGCGCATCACGAAGCGCACCGCCATGGCAAAGCTGACCAGCGACAGAGCCATCAGCAGCGCGCCCCACCCGTACAAGCCCGGGACCAGCAGCAACACCGCCGAAGCGCCTTCCGCGAACGGGAGCACCGCTCCATACACGCGCGACAAACGCCGGGGCAACACCGCATACTCCGCCACCAGATCCATAAAATCGTTCAAGTTCAGCAGCTTGAAGACGGCGGAGACGAAAAACAGTCCGGATAGGCTGACGAGGAGCACGGAGAGCAGACTCTCCATTTTGCAACACCTCCACTCCAAAATGAAACGTAATTTTTAATTATAAAATAGATTCTATCGTTAGGATATCACCTTCTTATACATATAGTCAATATAAGAGATGTTAAAGATACACAGATTGAATATATTTGATCAACGCAAAAAAGCTGCCCTCACGAATGAGGACAGCTTCGATTGTGTTCAGTTGTGCGATCAAGCTTCTTCCTGCGCCATGCGTGCTTCCGCTTCCAGCATCGCCTTCTCGCGTTTCTTCCACGACCATTTGGCGATGATGATCGACAGCTCGTAGAGCAGGATCATCGGCGCGGCCACAGAAACGTGCGATACAAGCTCCGGCGGCGAGATCATCGAAGCGACGATGACGAGGACGAGGTACGCATATTTGCGCACTTTGACCAGCGTATGCGGCGCGAGGATGCCGATGCGGGAGAGGAACAGCACCGCGACCGGCATTTCGAAGATCAGGCCGAACGGAATGACGATGTTCGTCATGAACCCGAAATAGTTTGCCGCCGTGTACATGATGTGAAAACGCTCCACACCGAGCTCGTACAAAAACTTGTACAAGAGTGGGAAGACGAAGTAGTAACCAAACAGGATACCGGCGAAAAACATCCCCGCCACCAACGGCAGGAATTTGTACGCCAGTTTGGCCTCCTTCTCTTCCAGCGCGGGCTTGATAAACGCCCAGAGGTGGTAGAGCAGAAACGGAATCGTCAGTCCCAGCGCAGCGAGGCCGGCGACGGTGAAGTAGACTTTTAAGATTTCGCCCGGGCCAAGCACCGTCAGCTCGATCTCCCCCATGCCGGGGAAGAGTCGGGAGGCGTCATTGACCAGCGCATAATAGATCGGATCAACAAAGATAAACGTGATGACCAGGGCGATCAGAAAGATGACCAGCACCCAGATCAGCCGTTTGCGAAGCTCCGCGATATGATCGACCAGAGTTTCCGGCTCAACAGCGCTCACAAGCTCACACCTTTCCTGCCGCTTACCGCAGCATTACTTGGTCTGCAGACCTTTTTCGTCTTCCTTGCTCGCCAGCACCGGCTGCTCCGACTTCTTGTCGTCATCTTCGGTCAGACCTTTGGTTGCGGACTTGAACTCTTTCAGCGTGCGGCCAAACGCGCGGCCGATCTCCGGCAGTTTGCTCGGACCGAAGACGATCAGGGCGATGACAAGGATCAAAATCAGTCCCGGAACACCAATGTTTTGGAACATAGCAATAACCCTCCAGGTTGTAAGATTTGTCGTAAGATTCGTTTATTCGTGCAGCACATGTTCTTTGATCAATTGGACGAGTGCCTCGATATCTTCTCTATCATACACCTGCTCCTGACCCACTGCAATTGACGAGTCTTTACAATTTCCCGCCAAGGCGATAACGTTCGTCAATCGTTCAATTTTCCCGCCGCTGACCAGCACGATTTTCGGCAGATCAGAGCTTTTCCAGCCTTCGACGAGCACGAGGTCAAGGTCGGCCAACTCCGCTAAAAAGTGTTCCAGCGGCGGCTCCGACGCGTAGTATTCACGCTGCACCGCCTGTGTCGGCGAGACGAGCAAGGTGGCGTCCGCGCCGGCTGCGCGGTGCTGCCAGGTGTCGCTGTGCGGGGTGTCGCCCGGGATGTCATGGCCGCCCGCTTCGTGCTTGAGGGTGCCGACGCGAAGGCCATCCGCTTTGAAGGCGGCGACGAGGCGGGCGACGAGCGTGGTCTTGCCGGTGTTTTTGTAGCCGACGACGGCGACCGCTTTCATCGGGCCAGTGCTCCTTCCCGCAGCAGGTAGACGTCGACGAGGCTGCCGTTTTCGATCTCTTGGCGCGCGGGGATGCGCACCAGCCCTTGGATGCCGACCAGGGAGGTGAGGATCGCCGCCTTCTGTCCGCTTCCCGCGCGGGCGACGAGGCGTCCCTCCTTTGCGACCAGCTCGGCGCGCAGGAAGCGGTCGAGGCCGATCACTTTGGCGGTGCCCGCACTGTCGAGAAACGCCTGGACAGGGCGGGGCAGCACTTCGCTCAGCCCGGCGAGCTTGCGCAGGACAGGCACGACCAGCATGACAAAATTGACATACGCGGCGGCCGGATTGCCCGACAGCCCATAGACGGGAGTTCCGGCGACCTCGGCAAAAGTGACCGGGGTGCCGGGGCGCATCGCCACTTTCCAGAACACGACCGCGCCACCCGCCTGCACATAAGCGTCGCGCATCACGTCATAGTCACCGACCGAGACGCCGCCGGTGGTGAGGACGAGGTCGCACCGCTCCGCCATCTCTTTGACCAGCGCTGCGATCGCTTCAAGGTCGTCGCCGACCTGTCCGTACAGCACCGGGTCGCCGCCCAGATCGCGCACCAGCGCGGCCAACATCGGCCCGTTGCTGTCCCGGATCTGGCCGGGCTGCAGCTCTCCGCTTTGCGGGCGCACTTCGCTGCCCGACACGAGAATGCCGACGCGCGGCTTGCGGAAAACGGACACTGTCGCCGCCCCGTTCGTCGCGAGGACGGCCGTTTCAGCAGCGCCGATGACGGTGCCCGCTTCGAGGAGCAGAGCGCCCTCCGGAGCGTCTTCGCCTTGCACGGAAATCGCCTCGCCAGCCGGGACTTCCAGCAGGATGCGCACAGTCTGATTCGGACACGGCTGTGCATCACTTGCATCACTTCGGCCTGCTTGCCCCGCAGTCGGGACCGCCAAGAGCTCGGCCGCCTCTTTCCGCACGATGGCATCCGCCCCGGCCGGAATCGGCGCACCGGTCATGACTTTCGCCGCCTGCCCCGGCCCGACGGTAAGCGATGGCATCGACCCGGCCGGGACTTCTTCCAGCACGTGCAGCAGCACCGGAGACTGCGGCGACGCGCCTTGGACATCGGCCGCCCGCACGGCAAAGCCGTCCAGCGCCGAGCGGTCGAACGGCGGGAAAGGCGCTCGCGCCCTGACCGTTTCCGCCAGCACCCGTCCGTACGCCTCCAAGAGCGGCACCGTCTCCTGCGGACAGGTCTGCGTCCGTCCGAGGGTCACGTCCCACGCCTCTTCGAGGCGCAAAAACATCTCCATCACAAGAGCCCTCCATGCCCGAGCTGCGCCACCTCTTCCCGGGTGACTTTTTCCCCGGCCAGCACGCGCGGCAGCAGGATGTCGAACGAGGTGAAGTCGTCGAAGATCACGCAGCCCGGCAAGCCGAAGATCGGCATCCCTTCGCGGTAGGCGAGCATCATCATCGAGCCTGGCAGCACCGGCATCCCGTAGGACACCACTTCGGTCGCCGCCCGCTTGATCGCACCGGGCGTGCGGTCATCCGGGTCGACCGACATCCCGCCCGTGCAGATCACCATGTCTGCGCCGGCCGCATGAAAATCGGCGATCGCCAAAGCGATGTCTTCCACCAAGTCGCCGACGATCTTCTGCTCGATCACCTCCGAGCCGAAGCGCTCCAGCTTCTCGCGCACGCGCGGGCCGAACTTGTCTTCGATCCGCCCGGTCAGCACTTCCGACCCGGTCGTGACGACGCCGACTTTCAGCTGCTGAAACGGCTTGATCGAGAACACGGCGCTTTCACCTGCGATCGCTTCCACCTGCGCCACCTTTTCCTCGGCGACCGTCAGCGGGATCGCCCTCAGCCCGGCGATCTTGTCGCCCGGCTCCAGCACGGTGTTGTCCTGCTTGGCGACCACCGCGATCTCATCGATCATGTTGATCGCAAACAGCCACTTGGCATCGACTTTGAGCAGGCCCTGCCGCTCCGCCTTCAGCACCACTTTGCCTTCGTGCGGCTCGTCAAAACGCATCGCTTCGCCTGCCAGCGCCTGGCCCATCCGCAGTGCAGCGTCGTCCTCATGCAGCTCCCCTTCGGCCAGCTCCAAGATGTAGATATGCTCTTTCCCGATGTTCAAAAGCGCCGGAATGTCCTCGGTGCGGATGACATGCCCTTTTTTGAACAAACGCCCTTTGAACTCTCCCGGCACGATGCGGGTCAAGTCGTGCGCGAGACGCATCCCGACCGCGTGCTCTACCCGGACTTCCTTTTTCATCTCCCAGCGCCTCCCTACTGAATGACCGGCAGTTCCTCCGGCCCTTGATACGGAAACTCCAACATCATCTCCGCGCGGTCTTCCGTCACGTAATACCGGCATCCGACGCGCTCCTGCATCCAGATCAACGCATCGCGCGGCACATCGAAGCCGTCGCAGTAGATCTGGAACTCCGGCAGTTCCGCTTCCGGATCATCCTTCTTTAAGTAGATGCGAAACTGGTTCGAGCTAGCCGTCGCATCTTCCAGTATGTAAAACACAAACAGGTCTTCCCGCTCGGCCAAAGCCTTTTTGCCAAACTCGGCAAACGTGCGCACGTAGTCGGCGCCGGGGTCTGGCGCGCCGATCACATACTCCTGTCCGTTCTCCGTCGCGGCCACAAAGTCCTGAATGAACTTGTCTCTGGCAGCAAAATCAGCCTTGTTCTCCTGCCCGATCAGGCAGCGAAAATTCCACTCAAACCATGCGCTCGCCCCGCGGTCCCCACCGTAGCCCAGCGCCAGATGATAACGATCTTCCATCTTCAACGACCTTCCTTCTTCCATAAAGTGCGTGCCCGCTCATAATCGGCCGGCGTGTTCATATTGAGAAAAGGCGGCGGTTCATAAGCCGCATACCGTTCAATCGGCACATATCCCACCTGTAACTTCGCCAAAAAACGCTTCATCGCATTCTCCCCGTTCTGTAAACAGGATGCCGCAATTTCGCGCACTTGTCCATGATACAGCGCACAGACCGGATACAAGCGCTCCCCCTCCTGCGGCACGACCGCCTGCAGGCCGGGCTGCTCCTCCAGCACCTGCGCCAAGTCTTGTAAAATGCCGGCCTGCAGAAAAGGCAGATCACAGGCGACCAGACAAGCTTTTTCGTCCGCGGGCAGGCCGGTCAGTCCGGCATGAAGTCCGGCCAGCGGACCTTGACCCGCATATTCGTCGAGGACGGCTCGTACATTAAGTTGTACAAGACGTTCCAACTCCCTCTCCTCAGCGGCCACCACGACCACTTCGCTGCAGATCTCCTGCAAAGTTTCCAGCGTATGGAGCAAGAGCGGACGCTCATCAAACGTCAGCCATTCCTTGCGCCGTCCCATCCGGCGCGACGCTCCGCCGCACAATAGAATTCCGCGCATCCTTTTACATCCTTAATGTTATTTTGACTAATATGATCATTCAATAAAGATAAGCGAAGCCTCTGTTGCATAGTTCAAGCATATGATACACTACTATCATTAGGGGAGATGTATGATTTTTCAACTTACTTCTTCAATCGCCATGCAAACCCTGAGAAAGGAGTCGTGTTCCGTGCCGATCCTCTTTCGATTCCTAGCGAATTCTGAAGCGCTCTTGATCACATTGCGAATGTTTATCACTTCCACGCTGCTGCTGTTTGCATGGAACCCATATACGAGCTCCTTTGACAGCATCATGCTCGCAGCTTTTGGCTACTACGTGCTGACGACCGCCCTGATGCTGTTTTTTTACAACAAAGGGGACGGGCGCTGGAAGCTGTGGCGCGTCCTGCTGTACACCGACCTCGCCGCCGTCTCGGCGATGGTCTACGTGCAAGGCGGCGTGCAAAGCGATGTCTACTACGCCTATTACGGGCTGCTCGCGATGGCATCGTTCATGTACAACTGCAAATTTACTTCCGTTTTCTCCTTGCTGACGAACGCTGCATACCTGACCGTGATGATCGTCGCACCCGGACCTGCGCCGGTGCTGGACATCATCATTCGCATGGCGTTTTTCCTCTTCCTGTCGACGATGTTCCCGGTCCTGTCGCTGCTGGAGACCCGCCATCAAGAGTCGAACACCGTCTCTTCGCGGCTCAATCAGGAAAAAGAGCAGCTGGTGCAGGAGATGGAATCGATCTCGCGCCAAGTGGCCGAATATACGTTTGATCTGCACAACAAGGCGGTGCTCGACCAGCTGACCGACCTGCACAACCACTCTTACCTGCACTCGCAGCTGATCATCGAAGTCGAGAAAGCCAAACAGACCGGGCATCCCGTGTCGCTCGTCATGTTCGACATCGACAACTTCAAGCGCGTCAACGACACGTTTGGTCATCTGATCGGCGATGAAGTGCTGCGGTCGATCTCCCAGCGGCTGAAAGAAGTCCTGAAAGGCACCTACCACACGCCATGCCGCGCCGGCGGCGAAGAGCTGGCGGTGATCATGCCGGACATGCCGGTCGACGAGGCGTTTGTGCTGGCCGACTTCCTGCGCCAGGAGATCGGCAAAGTGAAAGTCCCGCTCGCCAACGGCGAGTTCCTGCGCATCTCCACCTCGGTCGGCGTCGCTTCCTTCCCGGAGACGAGCCACAACCACCAGCATCTGCTCGACTGTGCTGACCAAGCGATGTACGTCGCCAAAACGTCGGGGAAAAACCGCACCTGCCGCTACAACCCGGCGCTGGAAGAATCGCATACGGCAGGATAAATCTCACCAGTAGAAGAGAGGAGCTCGCTCCTCTCTTTTTTGATGCCGAATTACGTTCGGCGCCAGATGCCTTGTTCGGTGACCAAGGCGTCGAGCAGCGTATCATGCGGCTCCATCGGGACGTTCTCGACCACTTGCAGCTCGTAGGCGACGGCGATTTTCGGCACCTCCGGGCGGAGCTTGGGCAGGAAGCGGTCGTAGTAACCCCCGCCATACCCGAGCCTGCCCCCTTTGCGGTCAAACCCGACGCCTGGCAAGATCACGAGGTCGATCGCTGTGACGGGGACCTCCAGTTCCGGCAGGTGCAAAGGTTCGCGGATGCCGTACGCGCCCATGCGCAGGTCGGCAAGAGACGTGATGCGCACAGGGATCATCTGGCGCTCTTCTTTCAACGTCACCGGCGCGACCGGCGTTTTGCCGTGGGCCAGGCAATGTTCGATCATGCCGTCCGACTCCACCTCGCCGCGAAAGTCGAGGTAGAGCAAGATCGTCTGCGCCGCCTGCACCTCAGGCAGTTCGATCACGCGCTGCAAAATCGCCGCGTCGAGCGGGGCGCGCGCTTCCCGGGACAGATTCTGCCGCAGAGCGAGCAGGTGTTTGCGCAACGCTTGTTTTTCCATCCGGCAACGCCTCCTTCTGTAGGTAAAGTGTACCCGAAAATGACTGGAAACAGGAGACTGCATCGTGACACCCCGAATGACCGGCAGCAAAAAGCCGCTTTCAGCTTATCCGAAAGCGGCTTTTTCGATCGATTTACTCCGTTTCCCGCGGATACCAGCGCCATTTCACAAACAGCCACGGCACCGCGAGCGTTGCGGTCAGCCCGAGCAGCAGATAGCGCACGAGATCCCACGGCGCTTCTGCCGGCAGCAGGTCTTTCAGCAACGCGCGCAAGCCGAACACGATGGCGATGGCGACGGCGGTCGGCAGCAGGCGCTGCCAGATCGACTTGGGCAGCTTCATGCGCAGCGTGTGCGACTCCAGCACATAGCCGCTCCAGCAGCCGAGCAGGAAGCCGATCATCTTGCGCCCGTCCGCTTCGTGGTAGACGAGCAGCAGCAGCAGCGGCAGCACGATGCCTATGCCCAATTTGATGCCAAACGACAGCGGGCGCGCCTCCATACGGCCGTCCGCCCAGACGATCCCGGTCACAAACACGAGGCCAAACAGCAGCCCGGCCGCCACGTCGATCGGCCAGTGCACGCCAAGGTACAGGCGGGACAGCATGATGCAGAGCACCAGCACCCCGGCCAGCGCGAAGAACCACGATTTTTTCACCTGTGTGGCCAGATAGCCCCAGTAGGTCGCCGAACCTTGCGCATGCCCGCTGGGAAAGGACATGCTGGGCGCCGACTCCGTATACAGGCTGCGGATCCCGTCCACCCCGATCGGGCGCGGCGCGTTGAAAAAGAACTTCAGCGCGTAGTTCACGAACGTTGACAGGGACAGCACGATCGCCAGCCGGATGCCGACGCGTTTGGATATCAGAAAATAGATCAGCGGCACGGTCGCCACGTAAAACTCTTCATCTCCGACAATGGAAAATAGGATCATCAGCGTGTCCAGCCACGAGGCCGCAAAGCTTTGGATCCAGATCAAGATGTCTTTTTGCAAGTAGTCAGCCCCCCTTCACCTGATTGTATGCTTCGGGGGACGAGTTGAGAAATCCTTTTCAGATCGGGGCTGCTGGGGTACACTTAGAGGATAATTCCAGAGAGATTTTAGGTGATAAAACATGATTCTCGTGCAAGCGAATGACATACGCAAGGCATATGGAACGGACGTGATCTTGGACGGCGTGTCGATCGTCGTGCAGGATCGCGAACGGGTCGGGCTGATCGGGCCGAACGGGGCCGGGAAATCGACATTTTTGAAAGTGATCGCCGGCGAGATCACCGCCGACTCGGGCACGATTCACATGTCCAAAGAGACGACGGTAGGCTATCTGGCGCAGACCTCGCAGATCCACTCGGAGCAGACGATCTGGAACGAGATGATCACCGTCTTCGCCGACGTCTACCGCCTCGAAGCGAAGATGCGCGAGCTGGAAGTGCTGATGGCCGACCCCGCGTATTATGAAGATGAAGTCAAATACGGACAGCTCACCAGCCAGTACGCACGGCTGCAGCAGGAGTTTACCGACCAGAACGGCTACGCGGCCGAAGCGAAAGTGCGCGGGATTCTGCACGGGCTCGATTTTCCGGAGGAGATGCACGGGCGGCTGGTCAGCTCGCTGTCCGGCGGGCAGAAGACCCGCCTGCAGCTCGGGAAGCTCCTGATCACGCAGCCCGATCTGCTGATCTTGGACGAGCCGACCAACTATTTGGACATCAAGACGCTGACCTGGCTGGAAGATTATCTGAAAAGCTACCCGGGCGCTCTGCTGATGGTCTCGCATGACCGCTATTTTCTCGACTCGCTGATCAACGTGATCTACGAGATGGAGCGCGGCCGCACCAAGCGCTGGAAAGGCAACTACTCCGATTTTCTGGAGCAGAAGGCGGCCGACCTCGAACAGCAGCTGAAGCGCTTCGACCAGCAGCAGACGGAGATCGCCAAGCTGGAAGACTTTGTGCGCCGCAACATCGCCCGCGCGACGACGACCAAGCGCGCGCAGAGCCGCCGCAAGATGCTGGACAAGATCGACCGGATCGAACGCCCGACCCTGACCCAGGAGCAGGCGCACTTTTCGTTCAACATCGACAAGCAGAGCGGCAACGAGGTGCTCGTCGTCGAGGACGTCTCGCTCGGCTATGCGGACAATGTCTTGTCGCGCGGCCTCGATCTGAACGTCTACCGCGGCGAGCGCATCGCCTTGATCGGGCCGAACGGGATCGGCAAGACGACCCTGCTCAAAGCGATCAACAGCCGCCTGAAGCCGCTGCACGGGCGGATCAAGCTCGGCACCAACGTGTCGCTCGGCTATTACACGCAGGAGCAGGAAGACCTGACACCGGGCAAAAGCGTGCTGAACGAAGTCTGGGACGCCTACCGCACGCTTGAACAGACGCGGGTGCGGACGGTGCTCGGCAACTTCCTCTTCTCCGGTGACGATGTGACCAAGCCGATCGCCGCCCTGTCCGGCGGGGAGAAGAGCCGCGTGGCGCTGGCCAAGCTGATGCTGTTGAACGCCAACTTCCTGATCCTCGACGAGCCGACCAACCACCTCGACCTGTTGAGCAAGGAAGTGCTGGAAAACGCGCTCGACGATTATCCGGGCACGCTGCTCTTCATCTCCCACGACCGCTATTTCGTCAACCGCCTCGCGACGCGCGTCGTCGAGCTGTCGGCGGACGGGATCACCTCCTATCTCGGCAACTATGACGATTACGTCGAGAAGAAAGCCGAGCTGGAAGCGGAGCGCAAAGAGCGTGAAGAAGCGGCAGCAGCTGCCGGCAAGAAGCAGCAGCAAGCAGCGCCAATCGACGACTACCAGCTGCGCCGCCAGCAGGAAAAAGAGCAGAAGCGCCTCGCCAAAAAGCGCCTCGAACGCCTGGCGAAAGTCGAAGCGCGCATCGCTGAGCTCGAAGAGCTGACCGCCCAGTTGGAAGCGGACCTCTGCCTGCCGGACGTCTTCAACGACCACGTGCTCGCCGCCGAGAAAAACGCGGCGCTGGAAGCGGCACAGACCGAACTCGAAGCGCTCATGGAAGAGTGGGCAGAGCTGGAAGCGGCCGGAGAAGAGTAAGTCAATTGGGATGCGTGCCCCGATTTGCTGAACTTGGAGACCGTCTCGGCAACGGTTCATTTTGGCCAAGGCGAGATCAAACCCTCGAATGCGTTGGCCTGTCCTTTATATTGTCATTCCCCACCCGCTTCGGTCGATCCGCGCGAAACTGGTGAGCTGAATGGATCGCATGCCCGCTCGATGATAGCCTGTCGAGCGGGCATGCTTTTTTGGTTTACTCAGTCCTGATAGATCGTATTGAGGAGTCTTTTCTGCGATGTGCGTATGGACGGCTCTTCTTTTTTTGGTTATGATATGCACATCTTAAGTTGCATTCATTTTTTCAGTCGCAGAGAGCAGGTGTGGAACATGGCTACACTGAAAAACAGCAAGGCTTATTTGTATGTCAACGCGCTGTCCGAGCTGGGCGTGCGGATGGATCTGATCGCGATGGGGGCGCTGGTGCTGGCGGCGACCGGCGGGAGTGCGATCTGGCTGTCCGGGCTGCTGCTGGCCGGCGTGCTGGGCGGTTTTTTGTCGAGCTTGGTGTCGGGCGTGGTCGCCGACCGCTTCGAACGGCGGAAGATCATGATCATCAGCGACATCGCCCGCGCAGCTTTGATCTCGACCTTGATCTTCTTCCCCGACCCGTGGCTGATCCTGCTGGTGCGCTTTTTGATCGGGATGTGCTCGTCCTTTTTTGAAGTTTCTTTCCGTGCTGAATTGCCTGAAATTTACGGCAAAGAGCGGGCGTTGGCGATCAATGCGCTCGTCTCCCGGCTCAGCTCGATCGCGATGGTGATCGGCTTTCTCGGCGGCGGCTTCCTCTATCAGCAGTTCGGCTACCAGGCGGTGTTTCTGTTCGATGCGATCTCGTTTCTCCTGTCGGCCGCCTTTTTGTACCGCGTGCAGTGGAACAAAGTCGAGTCCAAGCCGCTGGGCGCCAAAATGCTGTCCTTGCGAAGCGACTTCCGCGATGTGGCCGCCTATTTAAAGCTGCACCCGGTGCTGTTCACCGTCTTCTTCGTCTATGTGATCGACACGTTTGGCTCCGCGTCGCACAACCTCGGCATCCCGCTGCTCGCCGAAATGGTCGACGCCGAACAGCAGGCGTTCTACTACGGCTTGTTCTGGTCGGTCTGGGGCGCGGGGAACGTCGTCTCTTCCTTCCTGATCCCGAAGCTGACTTTCTTCCGCAAGAATCTCGCCTACACCTATCTGTACTCCACGTTCGGGCTGTCGTTTGGCTTCATCCTGTTCCTCTCCTCGACGACGGTGCCGCTGATCCTGCTGTTCGCCTTCCTGACCGGCATCTTCGACGCGATCTCGGTCACGTCGAAAGCGACCTTGCTGCAGCAGAGCGACAACGAGATCCGCGGGCGGATCATGGGCGTGTCCGGCTTCCTCAACCGCACCGGCTTTGGCATCGGCTTTCTCGTCGCCCCGCATGTGCTGGCGGCGACGTCCCTGCCGGTGATGGTGATGATCTTCCACGGCGCGATCATCTTCTCACTGTGCGCCGGGATCTTCACGCTGCGCTCGAAGCGCGGCCGGCAGAGCGTTTCGCTGTAGACCCGAGATGTGCTTCGCTAAAAGGCTCCCTGTTGCCAGACAGGGGGCCTTTTGCATGGCAGAATCTGAAAGTTTTTATATATAACTATATACAAAGTATGGAATGAGGAGTACAATAACAGCAGAGATTCCCAACTGAGGGGTGAGCGGGTATGTTTGGAGTGTTGAAAGACAGACGGATTCAGTATTTGTTGACGGCGAACGTGTTCTCCTCGATCGGGTCGGGGATCACGATGATCGCCGTGCCGTGGCTGCTCGTGAATCGGGCGGGCGGCGATCAGATCTTTGGGTATGCGACGCTGTTTTCGACGCTGCTGTTGTTTTTTGCTTCGCCGTACATCGGGGTGCTGATCGACCGGATTTCGCGAAAGAAGACGCTGCTGTTCGCCGAGTATCTGGGACTGTCCACCGTGCTGGTGTTTGCGGTCTGGGGGTATCTGACGGGCGAGTTTGCGACCTGGCAGCTGATTGCGATTCACTTTGGCGGGTCGCTGTACTACTCGATCTATTTTCCGACCAAGTTTGCATTCATTCAGGAGATTTTTGACAAAGGGCAGTACCGCTCGCTGAACTCGGTGCTCGAGGTGCAGAACCAGTTTGCGACGATGATCTCCGGCGGTTTGGCCTCGCTGGTGATCGACAAGGTGTTTCTGTCGCATCTGCTGGTGCTCGATGCGATGACCTATCTGATCGGGGCGGTGCTGATCTTCCTCGTGCCGTACCAGCCGCAGCAAAACGAGCGTGCGGCGGCGAACGTGTCGTTTTTCGCAAACATCAAAGAGGGCTTTCACTACTTGAAGACGAAGCCGCTGCTCAATCTGTATCTGATCTCGGCGTTGATGCCGTTTATCGGAGTGATGATGGGCAACTACCTGTTTCCGATCTATGTGACGAAGACGCTCGGCGCCAGCGCGACGGTGCTTGGGATGGGCAGCACGATCTATGCGATCGGTGCGATTGCGGCCGGGTTGACGATTCCTTATCTGATGAACAAGCTGAATGCGTATCGGACGACGATCGCAACCGGTGTGGTATATGCGGCGGCGATCACGCTGACCGCGCTGTTCCCGGCGGCGCTGATCTTCATCGCGATGCAGTTCCTGCACGGCTGGGGCAATGCGGGCATCCGCGTGGCGCGCAACACGGTGCTGATGGAAATCGTGCCAAATCACCTGATCGGGCGGATCAACTCGTTCTTCAACGCCTTTGGGATGGCCTTGCGGGTGTCGCTGCTCGCCCTGTTCACCCAGACGATCCTCTACACCGGTGCCACCGGCGCCCTCTACATCCTCAGCGCTCTGATGATCACGGCCGCCATCGGTGTGATCTCTTCAAGGAAGCTGTTCTTCCCGAGTTCGCCGAACGTGGCGCAAGAGAAAAGCGCCCTTTCCTGATCGCTCAGGAAGGGCGCTTTTTCTGCATCTCAACCGCTCCACTACCCTTCTTGCGGTGACGTGTTGGGGAACGTCAGCGGGAGGGTGGCGACATCGACGAGGACCGGGCCGGGCAGCGCGAGTGCTTGCTCCAGCGTTTTGTCGAGCTCGGCGGAGTCGGTGACGCGGAAGCCGGCCAGGCCGCATGCTTCGGCGACTTTCACAAAGTCGGGGTTGGTCAGATCGGAGCCGAGCGTCGTATGCTGCCCGACTATCTGGCGGTCGGTTTCCATCTGCAGGTTGCCGTTGTTGACCACGACCACCGTGATCGGCAGGTTGTAGCGCACCGCCGTCGACAGGTCGGCCAGCGTCATGCCAAGACACCCGTCCCCGACCAGAGCCACCACTTGCCGCTCCGGCTCAATCAGTTGGCAGGCCATCGCGGCCGGCAGCCCGAAGCCCATCGACCGCCACGTCCCGGAAAACAGCGTCTGCTGCTCGCCGCTGCCGGCGAAGATCCGGTTGAACCACACCGTATGATCCCCTGTGTCCACGCACAGCACCGCGTCTTTTGCCACCGTATTCTGCAGCGCCCGCACCAGCCGTGCCGGATGCACCGGCGTCCCTTCGGTCGTCGCCTCCTGCTCGACTTGTGCCTGCCACTTCGCCCGCTGCCGCCCGATATAGGTCAGCCATTGCTCATTTTTCTCCTGCCCGGCCAGCCGCTTGACCAGCTCCGGCAGCACTTGCCCCGTCGCGCCGACCAGCCCGAGCTCGACGTGAAACCGCGTCCCGATGTTCGCCGCCGCATAGTCGATCTGAATCAGCCGGGCCGACTCCGGCACATATCCTTCCGGCCACCACGAGTCCCCGGCCAGCAGCACCACATCCGCCTTTTTCAACAATTGCGACGCCTGCGGGCTGCCTCCTTTGCCGATGCCGCCGAGCAGCTGCGGACAGTTTTCGTCGATCATCCCTTTCGCCCCCAGCGACAGGATCAGCCCGGCGCCCCACGTCTCACACAGCCGCACCACATCTGCTGCCGCTTCCCGCGCCCCCAGCCCGGCGACGACGACCGGCTGCTTGGCGGTCTTCATGATCGCCGCCGCCTGCCCGACATCCTGCGGGTTGAACTCCAGCACGCCTTTGACCATCTGCGGCCGCTTGCGCACCGCGTTCGTCTGCAGCATCGCCCACAGGTCTTTCGGTACCGACAGATGCGTCACAGCTCCCAGCTCCAGCGCCGTGTGGATCGCTTTCGTCAGCAGTTCCACCGTCGCATCGGGTGCGGCCAGCAGCGCGGAATAGGCGGCCAGCGGCTCGATGAACACCTGCTGGTCCAAGTACTGTTTCGTGTCCGTGCCGATCTTCTTCGTCGGCACCTGCCCTGTGATCGCCAGCACCGGCACTCGATCCTGATCAGCATCGCCCAGCCCGTTCATCAAGTTCGCCATCCCCGGCCCCGACGTGGCGATGCAAACGCCGAGCCGTCCGGTCAGCTTCGCTTCCGCCGAGGCCATGAACGCAGCCGTCCCTTCATGCTTTACGGCGACAAAGCGGATCGATGACCGCTGCACCGCATCCAAAAAATCCAGGAACGTATCGCCCACCACACCGTAGATGCGCTGCACGCCCCACGCTTCCAGCTGTTTGACAAAAGTATCGGCAACCGTCATAATCTGCATCGTCGGCAGTGTTGCCGCTTGCAGGCTTTGCTGTTCCGTACCGGGTATCATGTTTGCCGAACCATCCTTTCCCATTGCCAAGATCATCGTTAGGATGTTCGCAAAAACTGACCGGCATACCCATACCGCAGCGGGGAAGATTCTGCTACAATAGATTGTACTTATTATTAACGATATCAATGAGGACGGTGAATCTGGCATTAAAACACTCCGAGACACTCTTAATTCCGTTGAATCGAAAATCCTGCCGGTCAACCATGTCGATCATCGTTTTCGTCTGGAAAACATCGAATTTGAGCTGGACCACATCCGCCTGCGCGCCCGGCTGCTCACCTCGAATGAACAAGACTACACCATTCACTGCCGGTATTCGTACAACCAGCGCGAGTTTGCGCTGTGGAAGATGGTCGACTTTGAAGAGAACGAGTTTGTCGTCGTCGGCATCGTGTCGAAGACCCTGTTCTACTTCGCACACCGCGCCACCGTCTCGATCATCGAAGCACTCGGCTATGAAGTCGCATAAAAAAGAGGCAGCCCCTTCCGGAAAAGGGACTGCCTCTTTTTTAGTTCAGCTCCGGACGGAGCAAAAGCTTCGCGTCGATCGCATCCATAAACGGGTCGTCAAACACGCGCAAGATCCAGAAGCCCACGCCTTGCAGGTTGTAGCGCTTGGCCAACCCGATCTTCTGCTGCACGCCCTGCGGCGTCTCGCTGTAGGCGTTGATCCCGAGGATCAGCTTCTCCGGGCCGACCGCTTTCACCGCCGCGCGGATGTCGTCGTCGATCTTGTTGAGCGGCTGCGGCAGCTTGTCATCGACATAGGAGTAGGCCATGATGAACAAGGCGTCGGCCGACGCCGCCAGCGCTTTGTAGTCATACCCGCGGTACCAGCCGTGCTCCAGCGGCGCCACCACGACGGTCAGCTGCTTGCCGTTCTGGTGCAGCGCATCGGCCACCCGCTGCACAAACGCCGCATATTGCGAGCGCACAAGGGCGATGTCTTTCGCACCGGTCGGAGCCAGCGCTTCAAAATCGAGGTAGGCGCCCCCGATGCCCTTTTGCACGAGCAGCGACGCCAGATCGTTCGCAAAGCGCTGCTGCAGGGAAACGTCGTTCAAGAGCTTGGTCAATTCACCGTACTCGTTGACCGAAAAGACCATCAGCGACGTGTCGACGCCGGCCGTCTGCACTTCCTGCAGCAGCTCCCCGGCACCTTCCTGCGGCCAGCGGTATTCGCTTTCCTCGGTGACCAGCACCCCGCCCCGATCCAAGCGGCTCCAGGTAAAAGCGGCCTCGTCAAAATACGGCAGATACTCCTTCTGCCCGTACGAGCCCAAGCCATAAAACACCATCGTATGAAGATCCCGCTCCTGCGACTCCATCAGCACCGTCTGGCTCTTGTCGTCCCAGCGAACCTGCGCTCCGGCATGCTCGCTGAAAAAGCGCAGCGGGATCAGGCTGCGTCCTTCGGTGATAAACGGCGCCACATCCAATTGAACGGCCTTCCCGCCTACCCAAGCGGTCTTGTTGCCAATCTGCATCCGCAGCTCTTTGCCATTGCTGTCCGCGATCACCGTCGAAGTCTTCGGCTCCCATTCCACCTTGATGCCGAGCGCTTCGGCCAGCGGACGGAACGGCACCATCACGCGGTCTTTGTACAAGATCGGCTTAGGATCGATCGGCAGGTTGTACCCGTCGAGCACGACAGACGGCGTCGTCACCGCGCCCATCGCCATCCCCACCGCTTCTGCCCGATCCATATGCAAGCCGCCTGGCACTACCAACGCCAAAGCGGCGATCAAACTCACCCAAAAACGTTTCATCTGCAACTCTCCCAACCCGCATTGCAAATTTGCTAGTTTTGTATATTTTACCATAGATATGTTTATGACAGGCTTGGGACTATTAGACTATTTCAGACAAGATCTGACAAAAATGAAAACAAAAAAAAAGACGAGAGCCATCCGGCTCTCGTCTTTGATAAATAGCGAATCATAATAAGCGTATAGACACATAGCGAATCGATGTTGTAGCAGATAACACATTAGCTATGTCTATATATTACAGGGCAGAGAGAAATTTGTCAAATGCATTCGACAAAAACTTCTCGAATACGCGCGTTTCGCCCCGCCTAAGCTTCCTTCGATGCAGCCGATTCCTTCTGGGAATCTCTGAGGCACTGGACGCCTTTTTTGGCGAGCCGGTAGCTCTTTTTCATCGTGTTCTCATCTTTGATTTTGTCATAGTATTTCTTGTTGTCCAGCAAGATGTACTCTTTGGTTTCCAAATACTCCAACAATTGACTGCATGCGCTCTCCGGGATCGCCAGCACTTCGCGCAGCTTCATGAACAGCCAGGAACGGCCGAGGAAGACTTCCGGGTTCTCTTGGAACTTGCGCTCCCAGTTCTCGATAAACTCCAAAGCGCCGATGATGTAGTCTTCGATGTTGTAGTCTTTGACCTGAATGTTCAGGAACTCCAGCAGGTCGACCGCGCGGTGCGCATAGGCCGTGATGTCGTAATGTTTCGAAGTGGCGCTGGGCACATAGTACAGTTCGACATGTTTCCCTTTGTACATCAAGCGGCTCATGATCGGGATCATGTCGCTGTCCGCCGTGACAAACACGTAGCAGGAGATGTTCGGGTCGGTGTAGGTCGTTTCGATTGCGTCGAGGCAGAGTTCGATGTCGGACGCGTTCTTGCGGTGCTCATCCTTCTTGCCGTTGGCATAGACGTGGCGCAGCTGAATGCGCTTTTTCTGCAGTGACGTCATGTCGCAGGCGATCTGCTCGAAGTCGCCAAACGCCTTAAACACGCGCACGTTGTCGCGGTCGTACGTGTTCCACAGCTGTGTGAACAGGTTCTTCTCCAAGTTCTTGTCATCCGGGTCGTGGAGATAGCTGTTCTTCAGCGTCCAATAGACATTGTCATAGTCGACATAGATCGCGACGTTTTCCAACTGGCTGTGCTTCGCCCAGACCCGCTCCGACTTCATCGCCGTCTCGCCGATCGTCTCGGCCAGCATGTTCACCATCTCCGACGGTGTCGGGCGGCGGCGGACGCCGTTCGGCTCCGTCACGATCAGGCCATTCCCTTGCAAGTTATCCAGCAAAGTTCTCCCTCCTTCTTCCTGAGAAACAATTTCAACAACAAATCCATACTTCCTTCATAAAAAAAGAAGCTGCCGTATGACAGCCTCTCTTACGCGTTGTCACGCGGCTTTTTCAATGTCTGGACACAGAGGTAACACAGCGTCCCGAACAGGCAGGTGATGATCGCCGAGTGCGTCAAGGTGGCGTACAGATGCAATTGCTTGAGCACCACGAAACCGCCGGAGATCACCTGTGCTGTGATCAGCAGGAAGGCGAGGATGCTCGCCACATACAGATCGCGGCGCGTGTTTTTGTAGCGTTTGACGGTCAGCACCATCAGGATGGTCACAAGGATGAACAAGGTCAGCGCCCCGAGGCGGTGGACAAAATGCACGGCGACCAGTCCCTGCAGCTCCGGGATCAGCACACCGTCCTGGCACAGAGGCCAGTTCGGGCAGGCGACGCTGGCGCCGGTGTGGCGCACGTAGGCGCCAAGGTAGACGACGCCGTAGGCGAAGGCGGCCACGAACCACGCGTACAGCCGGTAGCCGTTGGCGACGGCCGTCTGGACGAGGCGCCGGGCTTTGTTCTGCTGCAAGATGCAGATGGTCAGCAGGAACACCCCGGTGAACGCCAGCAGGGAGAACCCGAAGTGCAGCGCCAGCACGGGCGACGACTGCGGTTTGATCACGGCGGCAGCGCCGAGCGCCGATTCGACAAGGATGAAAAAGATGCCGAACAGGGCGAGGTTGCGCACTTCTTTGTCGCCTTTGTTCTGCCACCAGGCGAGGAACGAGAACAGGAGCACCACGACGCCGGCGACGCCGGTGATCATGCGGTGCATGTATTCGATCATCGAGGAGATCGTGTACTCCGGCACCCACTTGCCGTTGCACAGCGGCCACGTGTTGCCGCATCCCATGCCCGACTCCGTCTTTGTAACCAAAGATCCGGCGATCATCACCAAAAACATGACGATGGTCGCGACATATGCGAATACGGTCAGCCATTTTATACTCTTCGTAGACTGCATGCTCATGAAAGGAATCCCTCTTTCTTCGAAACAGAAACTCTCTCTTCTTAACATAAAGTACATCCCCCCGCAAGACAAGACTGTTCTCGCTGGGAATTATGTATAACCCATGACAAAAAAGCCGTCAACGCCGAAGTGGTATTATCCCCTCATGGTAGACAAGAGAAAAAGGACATCGATAAGATGGACTTATCCTTGTTGACCGGAGGGGATTTTTTATGGCTAAAAA
>NZ_SLXS01000012.1 GCF_004340785.1 Tumebacillus sp. BK434
TGAGCCAGGATCAAACTCTCAATAAAAGTTAGAAAGCTTGTATCTTGACTCGTATCTCATCTCTGTAACACTCGTTTAGTTTTCAAGGATCAATCATCTTGTTACTGCTCGTCCGAGCGGCAACGTTATCTACCTTAACACATAGAAACCGAACTGTCAACACCAACATCTCATTTTCTTTTTGCACCGCGTCTCTCGCGGCGACAAGAGCTATCTTACCACGCCCTCCGCCACAGCTCAATGTTCCCTGCCAAACAAAGTCAAACAAATCTGCAGCCCCAACAAAAAAGGCGCCGGAGAACTCTCCGGCACCTCTCATTGCTCGCTTATTCGCCCCGATCGCGCTTCTCGATCTGCCAACGCAGGAATCCGTCGATGAACGGGTCGAGTTCCCCGTCCATCACCGCATGCACGTTGCCGATCTCCACGCTCGTGCGATGGTCCTTGACCAGCGAATACGGGTGGAACACGTACGAACGAATCTGGCTGCCCCACGCGATCTGGCTTTGCTCGCCGCGCAGTTCGTCCAGCTCCTCCATCTTCTTCTTGCGCTCCAATTCGTACAGTTTCGCCGCGAGGATCTTCATCGCCGCCGCACGGTTCTTGATCTGCGAGCGCTCCGATTGGCAAGTGACGACGACGTTGGTCGGCAAGTGCGTGATCCGCACCGCCGAGTCGGTGGTGTTGATATGCTGGCCGCCCGCACCGGATGCCCGGTACGTATCGATCTTCAGATCGATCTCCTTGATATCAACCGCCACATCATCATCCAGCTCCGGAATCACGTCCACCGACGAGAACGACGTATGGCGGCGCCCCGACGCGTCAAACGGCGAGATGCGCACCAGACGGTGCACTCCCCGTTCCGCTTTCAGGTATCCGTATGCATTGAAGCCTTTGATCAACAGCGTCACGCTCTTGATCCCCGCTTCATCGCCCGGCAGATAATCAAGCGTCTCCACTTTAAAGCCCTTATCCTCCGCCCAGCGCGTGTACATTCGCATCATCATCGCAGCCCAGTCCTGCGACTCCGTGCCGCCCGCACCAGGGTGCAATTCTAAAATCGCGTTGTTCTTGTCATACGGCTCGCTGAGCAACAGCTCCAGCTCGAATTTCTCCAGATCGCGCTTCAGCTTGCCAATGCCTTTGTCGCACTCATGGAAAAGGTCATCATCCTTCTCCTCCTGAGCCAGTTCAAGCATTACTTCCAGATCGTCAAACTCCCCTTGGAACTTCTCCATGCGGTCGACGCTGCCCTTCAGCGCATTGTTCTCGCTGATCACCTTCTGCGCAGCTTCCTGGTCGTCCCAAAACGCGGGAGCTGACATCATCTCTTCAAGCGCTGCAATCCGCTGCTTCTTGGCAGGGAGGTCAAAGAGACCTCCCGATGTCCGCCAAACGCTTGGCTGTATTTTGAAGCTCCTGGCGCAGTTCGCCAAAAGTTTGCGCTGCCACTTCAACCAACTCCTACCGATGACTATTCGTTGCGTTGTGCCTGACCGTCTTCGCCCGGGCCGATCTGCACCATCTGCAGACCCATCTTCGGATCAGCAGGCGCCGCAACCGCGCCGCCGACATAAGACTTGAACACATAGGTGACGACCTCTTCGCGGATGTGGTGGATCATCTGCTCGAACATGTCAAAGCCTTCGAACTTATAATCCATCAACGGGTCGCGCTGGCCGTACGCGCGCAAGTGAATCCCTTGGCGCAACTGATCCATCGCGTCGATGTGGTCGATCCACTTCGTATCGACCGCGCGCAGCAGGATCACCTTTTCATACTCGCGCATGCCGTCGCCGAGCAGCTGCTCACGAACCGCGTACTCCTTGTCGGCCAGCTCGTGCAACAGCTCTCCGATCTCCTCATGAGTCGCGTACTTCTGCAGCTCCTCGATCGTCAGCACGCCTTCACGAGTGATGCGTCCTTCCACATACTCATGCAGTCCTGCGAGATCCCAGTCCTCCGGCACGATGTCCTTCGGGCAGTAGGTCTCGATGATCGAGTCGACGAGCTCATGCAGCATGTCCTTCACGACATGCGAGCAGTCTGCGCTGTCCAGAATCTCGCGGCGCTGCTTGTACATGACCACGCGCTGCTGGTTCATGACATCGTCGTACTTCAAAACGTGCTTCCGAATGTCGAAGTTGTTGCCTTCCACCTTTTTCTGCGCCGATTCGATCGCCTTCGAAACGATGCCCGCCTGGATCGGCTGGTCTTCTTCCAGACCCAGCTTCTCCATGATGTTCATGATGTTCTCCGAGCCGAACAGACGCATCAGATCGTCCTCCAGCGACAAGAAGAACTGCGTCGAACCCGGGTCGCCCTGACGACCGGCACGACCGCGCAGCTGGTTGTCGATCCGGCGGCTCTCATGACGCTCCGTACCGATGATGTGCAGACCGCCGATCTCCTCCACGCCTTCGCCGAGCACGATGTCCGTACCGCGGCCGGCCATGTTCGTCGCGATGGTTACCGCGCCGCGCTGACCGGCTTTCGATACGATCTCCGCCTCGCGCTCATGCTGCTTCGCGTTCAAGACCTGGTGTTGAATCCCACGCTGCTTCAGCAGGTTGGACAGATACTCCGACTTCTCGATCGACGTCGTGCCGACCAGCACCGGCTGCCCTTTCGCATGGCGTTCTGCGATCTCGTTTACCGCCGCGTTAAACTTGCCGCGGATGTTCTTATAGATCACATCCGACATGTCATTGCGCAGGTTCGGTCGGTTGGTCGGGATCGTGGTCACATCCATCCCGTAGATCGAACGGAACTCTTCTTCTTCCGTCTTCGCCGTACCGGTCATCCCGGACAGCTTGTTATAGCCGCGGAAGTAGTTCTGCAGAGTAATCGTCGCCAGCGTCTTCGATTCATTCTGAATGCGTACGCCTTCCTTCGCTTCGATCGCCTGGTGCAAACCTTCCGAGTAGCGGCGACCCTGCATCAGACGGCCGGTGAACTCGTCGACGATGATGATCTCATCGCCCTGCACCACATAGTCCTTGTCGCGGTGCATCGTCACATGCGCTTTCAGCGCTTGCGTGATGTGATGGTTGACCAGCATGTTTTCCGGATCGAACAGGTTCGTGATGCGGAAATACTTCTCCGCCTTCTTCGAGCCGGTCTCCGTCAAAATGACCGATTTCGCCTTCTCATCATGCGCGTAGTCGACCTCATTGCGCAGACCGGCTACAAAAATGTTCGCGCGGAAATAAAGCTCCGTCGACTTCTCCGCCTGACCGGAGATGATCAGCGGCGTGCGGGCTTCGTCGATCAGGATCGAGTCCACTTCATCGATGATGCAATAGTTCAGCGGGCGCTGGACCATCTGATCGACCGACAGCGCCATGTTGTCGCGCAGGAAGTCAAAGCCAAACTCATTGTTTGTCCCGTACGTGATGTCAGCCGCGTACGCGCCTTGCTTCTGTCCGTGCGACAAGCCGTTGATATTCAGGCCGACTTCCAACCCGAGGAACCGGTGCAATTGCCCCATCTCCTCCGCGTCGCGGCGAGCCAGATAATCGTTGACCGTAATGACATGCACGCCTTGTCCCGACAGCGCGTTCAAGTACGAAGGCAGCGTCGCGACCAGCGTCTTCCCTTCCCCGGTGCGCATCTCCGCGATGCGGCCCTGATGGAGGACGATCCCGCCCATCAACTGCACATCGTAGTGGCGTTTGCCAAGCACGCGCTTCCCGGCTTCGCGAACGACCGCAAAAGCCTCGGGCAACATATCATCAAGCGATTCCCCGCGGGAGAAACGCTCCTTAAACTCAAACGTCTTGCCGCGCAGTTCATCATCGCTCAGCTTTTCCACATCCGGCTCAAGCGAATTGATGCGCTGCACCAGTTTCGAGAGCTTCTTGATCTCTCTCTCATTGCTGTCCCCAACAATCTTTTTCAGGAGGCCCAACATACAAGGTTTCACTCCTCTCCGTATTAAGACAGAATGTCTCAGAATAAAATTGTAACACTATTTTGCCCCCACCCACAACTGTTAAATCCATTCACAAACATTATATGTATGGCAGGTGACCTTAAAACAGGCCACCCGTCGAAACCGTTCCCGTTTACATGAGCTGTCTTCTTGACTTCGAGTCATCCTCCTGATCCCCGCGAATGACTCCAAACAAGAGACCGAACAGCACGATCCCCAACCACCCGCCGACCGACGATCCGACCAGAATCACCGCCAGCACAGCAACGAGCAGTTCCACGAACCACGGGTGAACATAAAATGCTTTCCTCACATTCCAAACCACAACCTGCCCTACCTTCAGCGCCACAAAAAACACAACCACCTTCAAAATCCATACCAAAACGCCCATCTGCTGTCACCTCCGTACCACATCCTATGCGAAGGTGCTTGGGCAGGTACCCATTTTACATCAAAAATCAAACCCCTACACGTCCCGCCAAATCCGCAGTCCCCCGCCAACGAGCGACTGCCCGCCCATCAGCACCGGAACCCCGCACGAAACGGCCGCCACCGCCATCTCCCGCAAAAACGGATTCCGCAGTTCCTCCATCATCCCCAGATCGGCCGCAAACCGTTCCTCCTCCGACACCTGCACCCCAAAATGCTCCAGCACCACCCGCGTGTCAAACAACACACACCCAACCTGCCCCGCCAGCACCTCAAAAAACCGGCTCCAGCCCACAGCCTCCACCAGCGCCCCGACCAGACTCCGCACCTCCCCGCGCTCCACGCGACCCAGCGCCTTCATCCCCCGCTCCTCCGAAAACACCCGAATCCGCACCTTGCAACTCTGACCAAAGCGTTCCGCCTCGACCGGATGCACGCGCCCGATCAGAGCCACATCCGCATACTCCCCTCGCCCCAACACACTTCGTACCTCATGCACCCGCCGCCACAATGGCCATTCAGCAACGGCCTCCACCAGCCTCGGACCGCAGCCGGGATGCATTGCAGCCAGCACCCCATCCACCGGCGTATCCAAATCAAACCCAAACCCCAACTCCCCCGGAAAAAACCGCACGTCCAGCCCGGCTTGTTCCAACGCATAGCCAAACTCATTATCATTCCTGCACACGTCCACCCCAAACACGCGCTCAGCCGGCCGCCACATCACCAAATCGGGCGACAACCGATTATTCTGCCAGACCTCTCCCTCCCGGACCGCCTGCGCGACCCGCACCAATTCCCCCGCCTCCAACAAAGGGGCCGCGCACCCGCCCATCACCGCCACCGTTTCCCCGGGACGTGCCGCAGCCCGCACAACATCCTGCAGAGTCCCCAGCCAGTCAAACGCCCCCTCGGACGTCTCCCACACCAAGCACCCCGCCTCCCGAGCAAACAACAAGATCCCCCGATCATCAGACACAACCAAGACACGCAGACTCCCCACCCGAGCCAACTTCTCCACCAAATCAACCGCAGCCGCCCTCCGAACCCCAAGCATCGCCCCTAGTATCCCCGTCCCCCCACTCCCATATCCTCCAGCCATCACCACCACCAACATCCATCCATCCCCCATTCCCATCAATATATCGCCATCTGCACAATGCCATCTTTTCATTGCCCACTTCTCACTGCTCTCTTCTCACTGCTCTCTTCTCACTGCCTTCTACCCTCTGCCTTCTACCCTCTGCCTCCTACCCTCTGCCTTCTACCCACTGCCTTCTACCCACTGCCTCCTACCCCTGCCTCCTACCCACTCCCAGCCCTACACCCAGTCCCAGCCCTACACCCAGTCCCAGCCCTACACCCAGTCCCAGCCCTGCCCCTTCCCCCTGCCAAAGATCTTCCCCCCAGAGGGGGGCCCGTCTCCCGAGGAGCGAGTTTGCGCGGTGGTTTTCCGCGCATTTGTTTGAGCGAGCGGGAGGCGGGCGCCCCGGCGGGGAGGGCAGCGGGACCCGAACTAAGAGTAGCAACGGCAACCTGAGTGCATACCGGGGCGGAGGGGATATCCTTTCAAGGAGCGAGTCTCACGCGCCCTTTGCGTGATCCGAGCGGGAGAAAGGATATCCCCTCTGCCCGGGGCACCCAACACCCAGCACCCAGAGCACCCAAATACAAAAAAAGCCGACCCCCAAGGAGCCGGCCTATCATAACCTAAGCAAAAGTCGGTTCAATCAACCCATACTGCCCATCTTTCCGCTTATACACCACATTCACTTCCTCCGTCTCGGCATTGCTAAAGACGAAGAAATCGTGGCCCAGCAGATCCATCTGCATAATCGCCTCATCGACCGGCATGGGTTTCACAGCAAACTTCTTCACGCGAACGACGTCGCCGAAATCCTCCTCATCCTCCACCAACACGTGGACATTGCCCTCGCCTTGTTCCTTAAACAGAGAATGAGTGCCTTCCTGACGCACCCGCTTATTGAGTTTCGTCTTATGCTTCTCGATCTGCTTCTCCAGCTTATCAGAGACAGTATCGATCGAAGCATACATATCGCCCGAGCGCTCCTCAGCGCGAATGACGAACCCATTGATCGGCATCGTCACCTCAACGGTGTGGTAATCTCTCACCACAGACAGAGTGACGTGCACGGTATGTTCGGTTGGAGCATGAAAGTACTTTTCCAGACGTCCGATCTTTTTCTCAACGTACTGATGCAGAGACTCAGTCACCTCAAGATGGTTACCGCGAACTTGGATCTTCATGTTGTACTCCTCCCTTCAATACTTCATACTATTCTCCCCGCCCCTGCCATACTCCTGCAAAACACGACAAACTCCCCACACCAAATTCACAAACTACACACTCCGTTCACAAAAAGAAACCCCCGGACCACAGCGATCCAGGGGCTCTATGCGATTACAGTCTGACAACGTTAGCGGCTTGCTGCCCGCGGTTACCTTCGACAATGTCAAACTCGACCAATTCGCCTTCGTTGAGGGATTTGAACCCTTCACCGGTAATCGCGGAGAAGTGAACAAACACGTCCTCTCCACCTTCGTGTTCGATGAAGCCATAGCCTTTTTCACTGTTAAACCACTTTACTCTACCTTGCATTTCTTTCCATTCCTCCTACTGTTGAGACCCATAACACCTCACGAAAAGGGTCAATAAAGTAACGGTGTGGGGATGTGAGGTTGCATCTTATCTTGAGCCCAAAGCGGAAGAGATATACACGGCACAGAGAACTTCGACAAAAATTTACAAAAAAATCCTACAAAACCTTCGACAAAAAGCCTTTCGTGCGATCATGCTGAGGGTTGCCGAACAAATGTTCCGGTGTGCCCTCTTCCATAATATAGCCTTGATCCATGAACAGGACGCGATCGCTGACTTCGCGAGCGAAGCCCATCTCATGCGTGACGACGATCATCGTCATCCCTTCCCTAGCCAGTCCCTTCATCACATCCAGAACTTCGCCGACCATCTCCGGGTCGAGCGCCGAAGTCGGCTCATCGAACAACAAGATCTTCGGATGCATCGCCAGCGCCCGCGCAATGGCGACCCGCTGCTGCTGCCCCCCGGACAATTGCCCGGGAAAAGCTTTCGCCTTGCTCTCCAACCCCACCTTCTTCAACAGAGCCATCGCCTGCTGCTCCGCCTCGGCCTTCCCCACCTTGCGCACCTTCACCGGCGCCAGCATCACATTATCCAATACCGACTTATGAGGAAACAGATTAAACCGCTGAAACACCATCCCCACTTCACGCCTTACAGCATTCAGATCCACGTTCGGGTCGGCAATATTCTCGCCCAGCACCTCCACATCGCCCGCCGTGATCTCCTCCAGCCCGTTCAAACACCGCAAAAACGTCGACTTCCCCGACCCCGAAGGCCCGATCACGCACACCACCTCGCGCTCCTTGACCTCACAGTTCACGCCCTTGAGCACTTCCAGCTCGCCAAACGACTTATGCAAATCGCGTACCGTAATCATACCGTCCCATACTTCCTTTCCAAAAAGCTAACCACGCGCGCCAACACCATCGTCAGCACCAGATACATCAACATCAGCGTCAAAAACGGTTCCCAGGCGAGATACGTCTTGCCCTGCATCAGCTTCGCGTAGTACGTCACTTCCGGCAGCGAGATGGCAGCCAGCAGCGACGAATCCTTCAACAGCATGATCGCTTCATTCCCAAGCGGCGGCAGCATTCTCCGAAACGCTTGCGGCAAGATCACCTCGCGCATCGTCTGCCCTTTCGTCATGCCGAGCGACCGAGCGGCTTCCATCTGCCCGCGGTCGATCGACTGAATCCCCGCACGGAAGATCTCCGCAATATACGCGCCGGCATTCAGCGACAGCGCCACGATCCCGGACACAAAGGCTGTCGTCTCCATAAACGTCGGCAGCACCGCAAAGTGAATCAGCAAGATCTGCACAAACAGCGGTGTCCCCCGAAACAGCCCGACATAGACACTGGCAATCCCCCGCAAAATCCGCGAGTCGCTCAGCCGCCACATCCCGGCAAACAGCCCGAGGATCGTCCCCAGCAGCACCGAGATCACCGTGATCTCGATCGTAACCACAACCCCCTGCAAAAACAGGGGCATATACTCCATCAACTTATCCCACCGAAACATACAATCGCTCCTTTATAAAAAACGGAATCGTCCAAAAGTCGTCGAACAACTTTATCATACAAAAGCATACCGAATTTTGCAAAACTTATTAAAAACGAAATGCGCAATCCCAACCGTCAGGACTGCGCATCTTTTCGACTCTTCGCCCGAAAACCTTACTTCGTGAAACCGTACTTCTTCTCGATCTCCTTCAGCTTGCCGCTTTCCTTGATCTTCTTGATGCCTTCGTTCAGCTTCTTCTGGAGGTCGGCATTGCCTTTCGCCACCACAAAGCCGTAGTTCTCCTTCTCGAACGACGAATCAACCACCGTTTCCAACCCGGCGCTGCCGTTGTTCTTCACATATTCCAGCACGACGCCGTTGTCGCCGACCGCAGCATCGGCACCGCCGTTTTTCAGCTCCAACAGCGCCAGCGGCATGTTGTCAAAACGCTTCACGTTCTGGCTGTCCTTGCCCAGCAGCTTCGACACCACCTCATCGCCGGTCGTCGAGTTCTGCACCGCCACCTTCTTGCCCTTCAGATCATTGAGCGACTTGATGCCCGAGCCGGATTTCGACACGATCATCTGCGTCGCTTCAAAATAAGGATCGGAGAAATCGAACGTCTCCTTGCGCTCATCGGTGATCGTCACCGCGGAAGCCACGATGTCGCGCTCCCCGTTTTTCAGCGCCAGGAAGATCCCATCCCACGGCGTGTTCACAAATTCTACTTTAAAGCCGCCTGCTTCCGCGGCAGCACTCAGCACATCAACGTCAAAACCTTCAATCTTTTCACCCGACATCGATTCAAACGGCGCATACGACGCGTCCGTGCCGACCACGTATACATCCTTCGCGCCACCGTTCGAAGCGGTGTCCTTCCCGCAACCTGTCGCCAGCATGCCCATGCCGAGCACCATCGTGCCGACCAGAAGCAAGCTCTTCATCGTCTTTTTCATCGTCATCGTCCCCTCCAAAAAATAGTATAAAGCTTCTCTCTATTTCTCTTTCTATTTGTCTGAATCTTCTATTCTATTGTATATGATGGCTTCCCGATGTGTATACAAGAAATAATAATACATCCGAAGGCATATGTATGCAACAAAAATATTGGAAAACTTGAATCGTTCCTTAATCCCAGCGCGTCTAACCGTGTAGAAACAAGTCACAGCGGGAGGTGGAACGCGTGAACTGCTCACAAGTCCAAGAGAAGATCTGGTGCGGCGATCTGCAACCGGACGTCCATATGCATCTTGCGACCTGCGCAGCGTGCCGCGAGGAACTTCAGCGCGTACAACAGGTCAATCTGGAAATCGAGCACACCGCCATTCCGCTCCCTTCACGCTCCTTGCTTCCTTCGCGTGAAGAGATCGAAGCGGCGGTCGGCCAACATAAACGCAAAAAAAGCCGGCTCCCAGCCTGGATGACCTCCGGCACCGTCGCGGCGGCGATCCTGCTCGCGGTCACTCAATCCGGGTTGTTTCAACACCGGCAAGCGGCCGACTCGACAGCGGTGAGCGATCAAAACGCGGCCGGCAAGGTTCCGCCGATCAGCCACATGGCCAACTTCAAAGCCCCGTCTTCGCGATCGCTGAATGACGTGCGGATCGACCCGGCCGGGCGGCCGGCCTTCCGGGAAGAGACGGAAAGCATTCGCGCCTACCTCGACCAGTCGTTCGACCCGATTGCGCTGCAGGCGCTGACCATCGAGTCCTATACCCGGGACACGACCCAGCCTGACACCCAGACCGGCCGCTTCTCCTTGTGGGTGCAAAACCAGCTCGGGCAGACCTCAGTCTACGGCAAAGGAGACCGGCCGTTCCGGACTCAGCACTATGTCGAGCTGCAGAAAATCCAAGGGCAGTGGACGGTGACCAAACTCTCCGACATCCCCTTCGATTTCACCATGCACCGAGCGTCCGGCTACCAGATCGCCTTGCCTGCGAATTGGCAGTCGAGCCCGAGCCAGCCTATGGGCAGTCTGACCTTCCATGCGGACGGGAAAACGCTCGGCGGCGTCACAGTCAGCCCGCTCGTCCCCGGCGTCAGCGACCCGTTCAAAGCGGTGCAGTTGCCCAAAGGCACGACGGTGATCCAGTCCGGCCTCGAAACGTACCGCACCGAAGACGCCGTCAAATATCTGCTCAAACGCACCGGCACATCGCCCGATCGCCAAACCGAAATCCACACCTACTTCCTGCGCGGCAAGGTCGCATATGACGTCTGGCTGACCAGCGACCCCACCCGCATCCCTTCCGAAACGGCCCTCGCCATCACCAACAGCTTCCAGACCGCCCCCTAACAAAAACGCCTTCTGCACACACGCAGAAGGCGTTTCGCTTACCATCACTTCTCACAACTGCATCCCCAGCATCGGCCGACCAATCGGCCTCCTCCGGCAGATGTCACGCCCGGCAACTCATTACCTCGTACATCGCATTACCGCATCAGCGCCAAATCGGCTTCCTCCGCAGGATCTCGTTCCGTGACTCACGATACTTCATACATTACATTCCGGCGCAAGAGCTCCTCGAACTCCTCTGCCGGAATCGGGCGGGAGAACAGGTACCCTTGCATCTCGTCACAGCGATGCTCGCGCAGGTACCGAAACTGTTCCTCCGTCTCCACCCCTTCCGCCACCACTTTCAGCTTCAGGTTCTGGGCAAGATGGATCACCGTCGTCACGATCGCCGCATGATACGGGTCGCCGACCAAGCCGCGGACGAACGACTGGTCGATCTTCAGCGTCGAGATCGGGAAATGCTTGAGATAGCTGAGCGATGAGTAGCCCGTGCCGAAATCATCGATCGAGATCTGCACGCCCATCTTGTTCAGCTCTTCCAACAGGCCGATCGTGTAGTCCACATCGTGCATCGTCATGCTCTCGGTGATCTCCAGTTCCAAGTCGCTCGGATGCAGCCCCGTCTCCCGCACTTCCCGCGCCACCGTCTCGACCAGTCCCTGCCGCATAAACTGCCGCGGCGACAGGTTGACCGCCACCGTCATATGCGGATAGCCGGCCTCCTGCCAGGCCTTGTTCTGGCGCAGCGCGGTGCGCAGGACCCAGTCCCCGATCGGCACGATCAGGCCGGTCTCCTCGGCAATCGGAATAAACGCGCCCGGCGACACCAGTCCCAGCTCCGGATGCTGCCAGCGCAACAGCGCCTCCATCCCGATGATCTGCCCCGTCTCGATGTTGATCCGCGGCTGATAATACAGCACGAACTCATCGCGCTCCAACGCATGCCGCAGCCCGTTCTCCAGCTGCAGGCGCTCGATGCCCTTCATGTTCATCGCCGGCGCATAGAGCGAATACGTATTGCTGCCCTTATCTTTGATCCGAAACAGTGCCGTCTCCGCATTTTTGATCAGCATCTGCGGGTCGTCCCCGTCCTGCGGGAACAGCGCGATCCCGATCGACGCCGTCGCGTGCAGTTCATAATCATGGATCTTGTACGGCTGCTCCAGCCGCTTCAGCACCTGATCGGCCACCGCTTCGATCTCGGCCGCGTCTTCATAGTGCGGGATCAGCATCACGAACTCATCTCCGCTCATCCGCGCCACGACGCCTTTTTCCCCGGCGCAGCGCGACAAGCGGGTCGCCACCGCCTTGAGCAGCTTGTCGCCGCGGGCATGGCCCAGCGTGTCATTGATGATCTTGAAGCGGTCGAGGTCGAGGAAAAACACGGCCAGCTTCTCCTCTGCCGCGCGCTTTTGCTCCAGCACCTCGTGCAGATGCTGCGTGAACAGCGCCCGGTTGGGCAGCCCGGTCAGCGTGTCATGCAGCGCCATGTGGTTGATGATCTCCTGCGTGCGCTTGCGCTCCGAGATGTCACGGATCGCCGTCACCCGCACTTCGCGCCCTTGGTACATGCAGCTCGTGCCGACCAACTCGGCGGAGAACTTCGTGCCGTCCTTGCGCTGGGCGACGATCTCCAGCATCGAGTTGCTCATCGAATAGAGATTCTCGATCAGCAGATCGCGCGACTCCGACGCCGCCAGCAAAAATGCCGACATGCCGGTCATCTCCGATTCGCTCTCATAGCCAAACATCGTGCACAGCGTCTGGTTGATCTCGAGGATCTGCCCCTGGTCGGTCAGCACGATCCCTTCAAACGTCGCGTTCGACAGCTTGCGGAAGCGGTCTTCGCTCTCCGAGATCTCCTCCTGATGCAACTGCATCCGGAAGCGCTCCACCCGCTGGTGGAACACCACCCAATACGTCGTGTTAAACGGAATGAAGATGATCAGCAGAAACGCCATCACGCTCCAGCGCGCCTTCGTCACCTTCTTCGCCCACACCGTCGCGTTAAAATCAACCCCGAGCACCGCATCCGGCTGCCCGTTGCTGCCATAGATCGGCACAAACGCCGAGATCGTCGCGCCCCAGTCGCTTTCGACCGGCTTCTCGCGAAAGGTGGATTTCAGTTCTGAGTTTTGGGTCAGATCGGGCAGTGCATACGGATAGATCGTCCCAAGCGGATATCCCTGCTCCTGCTCCCCTTCGATCTTCCCGTCGTGATTGTGGTCGCTCGGCGGCGAGATCACATACACGCTGTTCGACGTGCTCAGCGGTCGCAGCGTGTAGATCGCCGAGATGTCCGGATTGATATCCAGCCATTTCTCCAGCGTCTTCTGCACCGCCAAATACTCCTCGTCGGTCGTCGGCGTCGCCAACCGGATGTGTTCATGCCCCAATTTCTCCAGTTCGAACGCAAACGTCGGCGCGATGCCGTCGACCATCTGTTTGTTGCGCTCCAGCTCTTGCTTCCCCGTTTCATCCGCCATGAACCAGCCGATGATCAGCAACGTGCAGATGATGCTTCCGGCGAGATAGGGCATAAAGCCCATCGAAAACTTCTTCCCCGCCACTGTTTTGCCGCGCAGTTTCTCCGATACCAAGTAGCGGTGCATGACAAATTCCAGCCCCGATACAAAGCATAAAATCACGCCGGCAAAGCAGATATAATCAAGATTTTGACGCAATACGTCATACATCGTGGTATCCATCGTTCCCCCCGTTGGAATAAACCGACTCTACTACCACTTTAACATAGACCGACCGAATTTGACAGAGAATTTAACCAATCTGAATTCACAAGTATCATTTACCCTTGTGATATTACAAATTTATCCAACAGGTACGGCGTAACGGTCGCTTCCACCCCGGCGGCGACCACGAGCAGCACCACCGGCACCCACGCCAGCCGGACCACTTCCAACCAGGCAAATCCGAAAGACTCGAGGCGCGCCTTGCCTCTTAGCGGCACGAGCAGTACCGAGCCCAGCTTGAGGCCCATCGCCGCTGCGATCACGATCGCCGGCAGCTCAAAGATGCCGTGCGGCAGCAGCCCGTAGACGATCAAATCCCACGCGCTGACCCCGTTGTCGAGCTGCCCGAACAGCACGCCGATCACCAGTCCGTTCATCACCAGCGAGATCGCGGTCGGCACGGCGAGCAGACAGCCGAACAGCACCATCACCGCACAGGCTGTCAGATTGTTTAGGAAGATCACCCACGCCGTGTACAGCGCGCTGTCTTTGTCCTGCGTGTGCTCGGCGAGCTTGGCGATCTTCTCCAGCATCGGGCGCACAGCAGCCATCAGTTGCTCGCTGTACAGCGAGCCGGCCACCCACCCGATCACAAATAACAAGGACGCCGCCAAGATGTAGCCGCGATTGCGCTTCAGCACAGCCCCGGCCGTTCCGATCGAATTCCACATCTTCCTTCCTCCCCTCCCCGCCGCATAATCGGACGGGCTTTGCCATAGAGTAAACAAGACATAAACGCAGAAGCTTTGCTGATCTATGGAGGTGCGATGAACATTGCGTAAACAGCCAACCCGGACGATGCGCCAATTGAAAAAGATGGGCGTCTTGTTCATGACCGTCCTTTTGTTCATGTTCTGTCTGTACAGCCAAGCAGACCTTGGCACCCAAGCGGTCTTCCGCGGCGAGACGATCGCGCCTGCCGCCAAACAAGCGGACAAGCCCGCGCCCGTGCCGCAAGGGGCGATCTACAAAGTCCAAACGGACAAAAAAGTCGTCGCCTTGACCTTCGACATTTCATGGGGCGAAAAGGCACCGGGCCCGATCCTCGACATTCTGGAGAAAAAAGGCGTCAAAAAAGCGACTTTCTTCCTCTCCGGCCCGTGGACGACCACCCATGCCGACATCGCCAAGCGCATCAAAACGATGGGCTATGAGATCGGCAACCACGGCCACCGCCATGATGACTTCCCGAAATACAACAACCAATGGATCACCGAACAGGTCGGCAAATCCGAACAGGCGATCTTCGAGACCACCGGCGTGAAAACCAAACTGATCCGCACGCCCAACGGCGCTTTTGACAAACGCGTCGTCAAGCATCTGAACTCGATGGGCTACACCGTCGTGCAGTGGCACACCGACTCCCGTGACTGGATGCGTCCGGGCCCGGACAAAATCGTCGAGCGCGTCGTGACCAGAGCGGTGCCGGGCGACATCATCCTGATGCACGCCAGCGACTCCGCCCTGCAGACGATCGACGCATTGCCGCGCGTCATCGACGGCCTGCGCCAGAAAGGCTATGAGTTCATGACCGTCTCCGAACTGATCGCAGGGGCGGGCGTGACGTCGAAACAAGAATAAGCTTCGGCTAAAAAACAAGCCCTCACCGAGACGGTGAGGGTTGTTTTAACAGCCGCGTATACATGAGCAGCAAGTACACGTTGCAGCCGAGCAAAATGATGCCGATCTGCGACATCTGCAGCAACTCGCCCGATTTCAGCGCGAGGAACCATTCCAGCACCGTAAAGCAGTACAGGAAGAACACAGACGGAATAAACGAGCGCATGCCGGAGATGCGGCCTTTGATGTATGCGACCAGCATCGCCACGCCAAGCGGCCACATTGCATAACCGATAAACGGCAGCACGTCGCCTGCGCCTTTGCCAGTCCACAGATAGCGGAAATAGATCATGTCAAACAGCACAAGCACGATGAGCAGCACTTGAATCGTCACCCAGAAGCGGAACGAAATAAAATTGCGCATCGTAAAGTTCAGCGTCAGATACGCCCAGAAGCCCATCAAAGTCGTCGCGGAAAGGAAACCTCCCGTGATCATCCCCCAGACCAATCGAATCTCGCCGAACCAACCGGTGAGCGTGGTGATCGTACCGAGGAGGACGCCGATCAAAGCGGTCGTGAAAAACAGAGTCAAAAACTTGCGTAGGTTCATAATGCCCCTCCTGCCTGTGAACAACTTCTCCTATCATAACATAACGGTAGCACGGTGGAAATTGGCGATCCTTCCCTTGGTATACGTTTGCTGAACGGACACAAACTAAGCCCAACAACCAACAAGAAAGGGTGTGACGCGAGGTGAAAATGCCTTGGAAGATCGGCGCTGTCTCGGTCGCAATCATAATCGCATTTGTCATGATCGGCGGCTGCGGTTCCCAGCCTCAAGCGGGCGGCAGCAGTTCACGAGAGACAGATGCGAAAGCTCAATATAACGAAACCAAGCAGATGGTGCTGGACATCCTGCATACGAAAGAAGGGATGGACACGCTGAAAGACATCGTCCGCGACCCGCAGTTCAAGCGGTCACTGGCCATCAATGAAACGGATGTGCAGGTGGCGATGCTAAAAGCGCTGACCGACGGCTCGGCACATGCCACTTTGGAAGAGCAGATGCGCAATCCCAAATTCGCGTCCGCCCTGGCCAAGTCATTCAAAAAGGACAATGAGAAGGTGCTGAAAGACCTGCTCAAAGACCCGGAATATCAGCAGATGATGCTCGTGCTGCTCAAAACACCGGAGTTCACGCAGAACCTCTACGACCTGATGAAAACGCCGGAGTACCGCAAGCAGACGATGTCGATCATGACCCAGTCGCTGCAGAATCCGGAGTTCAAGCTGCTCTACCTCGACCTGTTGAAACAGGCGATTCGCGAAGGCACGACCGAGCTCACCCCGACCGAGAAAAAGAAAGCAGGCATCGAAAGTGAAGCCGGCGGCAAAGCGGGCGAGAAAAAAGAAGGCGAGAAGAAGAAAAAAGAAGGTGAAGGCGGCGAAGGCGATGAAGGTGGAGAAGGCGGCGGCAGCGAAGGCGGCTCTGAAAAAGAGCAAGGCGGCGGCGGCGAAGGTGGCGGCGGCGGTGGCGGAAGCTAATCGGCCGACCACACATAGAACACAGACCCACCTGTACACAAGACGGCACCACGCATGCAGACACAATCGGCATCGGACAGCAGCTTGAATGCAACAGGCCTGCTCATTTGCACAAAAAAGACCACCCGGTGAAGTCACCAGGTGGTCTTGCGCTTGTTTGCCTCATCGTTTGCCAGAGTTCGTTCGATCAGGCCTTGGTGTACGGTTCGGTCATCGCCTGGTCAAGCACTTTGCGGCCGATCGTCTTGGCGAGTTTGGCGTACGCCTCACCTTGCGGGGTGTCGGCAGCGTAGATGCCGTCGCCGGTGTCGTTGGCCGCACCGATCGGGATCTGCACCAGCACGTCGGTCTTCAATTCCAGTGCGAGGCGCTCGCCGCCGCCTTTGCCGAAGATGTAGTGCTTTTGGCCGCCCGTCTCGAAGAAGGACATGTTTTCGATGACGCCGAGGATCTCATGGTTGGTCTGGATCGCCATCGTGCCGACGCGTGCCGCCACCTCGGTCGCATTGAACTGCGGCGTGGTGACGATGATCTCCTTGCTCTTCGGCAGCATCTGGTGCACATCGAGCGCCATGTCGCCGGTGCCCGGAGGCATGTCCAGCAGCATGATGTCGATGTCGCCCCAATGCACTTCCGCAAAGAAGTTGCGCATCATCTTGCCCAGCATCGGGCCGCGCCAGATCACCGGACGGTTGTCCGGCACGAAAAAGTGCATCGAAATCACTTTCACGTCCTGCGCCACGACCGGTAAGAGCAGGTTGTCGATCAGTGTCGGTTTCTGATCGCGAATGCCGAAGATGCCCGGGATCGAGAAGCCGTAGATGTCCGCATCGATGATCCCGACGCGGTATCCCATGCGCGCCAACGCCACGGCGAGGTTGGCGGTGACGGTCGACTTACCGACGCCGCCTTTGCCGGACGCCACCGCGATAAACTGCGTTTTGGCGTTCGGATCGAGCAGGGGCGGAGGGCCTTGCTCCGGTTGGCCGCCGCGCAGCACGTCGCGGAATTTCGCACGCTCTTCATCGGTCATCGTGCCAAGGGTGAGGTCGAACGACTTCAACCCCTCCACCCGGCTCAGCACCTCGCGCACATCGGAGTCAATCTTATTGCGCAGCGGGCAGCCGGCGATGGTCAGCACCACTTCGATCTTCGCATGTTCGCCTTCGATCTCCACGTTGCGCACCATGCCGAGCTCTACAATACTTTTATGTACTTCAGGGTCTTGCACCGGACGCAGCGCATCCAGAATCGCCTGTTTTGTCAGCATCAATGCCACCTCCATCAGTTTCCACAGCCCTAAGTATACCACATCCTGCTCTCATGAGTTTCCGCTTGCATTTCCCAGCGCGTTGCCTAGTGTGTTTCAATATGGCCGGGCTCTTTCAGCGTCATCTGCATCTGATGCGCCTGACCTTCCTCCGTCCATTTCACCGTGTACTCCCGCAAGTCCCGGCTGAGCAACTGATAATGAACACCCGTTCCCGGCGCCAACGTGAGCGGCTTCTGGGCCGGGATCAGCTTCTCGTGTTCACTGACGCCCAGCGCAGTCAGCTCTTGCCCGCCTTTTGCCTCAAAGACGCGCACGTCCTCCGCGTCGCCCTGTCCGACATTTTGAAAGACCAGATACGGATAGACCGACTTCTCCGTCTCCAGTTTCAGCTCCGCCTTGGCAGTGCTCGTCTCTTTGGCCGGCTCTGGCTGTGGAGCGCATCCCGCCGCTCCGCCGAGCAAAACGAGACAAAGCACGGCCGCCCCCAAGCGACCCCTGTAGACTTTCTTGTTCATGTTCTGCGCCTCCTGGTCCGTGTAGAGTGTGATTTATTTCTCAGCGTAGTACGAAAGGATGCCCTTGTAAATGCTCAGGGCTAATTTTTTCTGGTGGTTGGCGCTTTGCATGAGCTCCGTTTCCTCCGGATTGGAGAGGAAACCAAGCTCCACCAACGCGCCCGGTTTGTCGGCGTTTTTCAGCAGGTAGAGGTCTTCCCGCTTCTTGACGCCGCGCACCGTATCGACCATTTCACTAAGCGCCACCTGCACATGCTCGGCGAGCTGCTTGCTGTCGTCAAACTCCGTGTCGTAAAACGTCTGCGCCCCCGACCATTTGGCCGACGTGATGGCGTTGCAGTGCAGGGAGATGAAGATCGTTGCATCCGACTCGCGAATGATGCGCGCCCGCTCCTTTAAGTCTTGACTTTTTCGGCGGCTGTAACCCTTTAGATCTTCAGGCGCCAGATCGAGATCCTCCTCCCGGATCATGATCACGTGCGCCCCGGCCTGCTGCAGATACTCGCGCACCCGCATCGCCACCTGTAGCGTGATCTCTTTTTCCAGCACGCCCGACTCGCTGACCGCGCCGGGATCGACTCCGCCGTGCCCGGCATCGAGCACGATCACCTGCCCGCTGAGCGGCATCGTCCACGACAGCGAGGACGGCTCCGTCAGCCATTGCAAGGTCCCCGTATACAGCCCAATCGAGCCGATCAAAAACAAGACTACATAGACGCCAAACCGCCAGACCGGCATCTTGCCTCGTTTCCACATCCGCAATCCCTCCTTCATAGGAATCGTATGCGGACAGGCACAAAAAAAGAAGGACACCCAGACGGGTATCCTTCTTTGGAAAGCTGTAGTACGGTCCGACAATTAACGCTTGGAGAACTGCGGAGCGCGACGAGCAGCTTTGAGGCCGTATTTCTTACGCTCTTTCATACGCGGGTCACGAGTCAGGAAGCCTGCCTTCTTCAGAGAACCACGCAGTTCCGGATCAGCTTTCAGCAGCGCACGGGAGATCCCGTGACGGATTGCGCCAGCTTGGCCGGAGAAGCCGCCACCTTTAACGTTTGCGATCACATCGTACTTGCCGATGGTCTCAGTCAGGTTGCCCGGCTGTTTTACGATCAGTTTCAGGGTTTCGAGACCGCCGAAGAATTGATCCATGGTGCGGTTGTTGATGATCACGTTGCCTTCACCCGGTACGAGACGTACGCGAGCTACGGAGTGTTTACGACGACCAGTGCCCCAGTATTGAACTTGTGCCATTGTGTGCTAACCTCCCTCTTACTTCGATTCCCACGGAATCGGGTTTTGTGCTGCATGCGGATGCTCGGTACCTGCGTATACGCGCAGCTTGGTCAGCTGCTGCGCACCAAGGGAGTTATGCGGGAGCATACCCTTGATTGCGAAGGTCAGCACGCGCTCCGGCTTGGTAGCCAGCATTTGGCCAGCGGTGGTTTGCTTCAGACCGCCCGGATACAGGGAGTGACGATAGTAGATCTTGTTGGTCAGTTTCTTGCCGGTGAAGACAACCTTCTCAGCGTTGATGATGATCACGAAATCACCGGTGTCAACATGCGGGGTGAATTCCGGTTTATGTTTACCGCGAAGGATAGAAGCAACTTCAGTTGCCAGACGACCAACGGTTTTACCTTCAGCGTCGATGATGTACCATTTGCGTTCCACAGCGCCTGGTTTCGCCATGTACGTTGTACGCATAGTAATTCCCTCCTGAAACTTGTTGTATTTTAAAAGCCGGGGCTAGTGGGATTAGCAAGGGCTGTAAAATACCAATGTCAATTCTACTTTGGTCAAGCCAAAATGTCAAGACATATCACTCGTACAGAACTTGCCACATCGTTAAGCCATGGGCCGGAGCGGTCACCCCGGCCAATTTGCGGTCGCGCGCAAGCAAAATATCAGGGATCGCGCCCGGTTCAATCTTGCCGCGGCCGACATCGAGCAACGTGCCGGCGATGATCCGCACCATGTTGTACAGAAACCCTTCACCGCGGCAGGTCACCGTGAGCAGGTGACCATCTTCCCGGAGGTCCACAGCGTGAAGCGTGCGCACTTTGTCTTCAACCGGCGTGTTGGCAGCACAGAAACTGGTGAAATCATGACGACCCACGAGATGAGTTGCCGCTTCGATCATCCGCTCGACGCAAATCGGGTAGGGATAGTGATAGGCGTACTTGCGCGTAAACACGTCCGGATAAGCGCCGCGGTCAAACTGGTAGCGGTAGACCTTCCCCCGGGCGGAAAAACGCGCATGCCAGTCCTCAGGCACCTCTGTGGCGTCCTGGACGACCAGATCGTCAGGCAGCTTAACGTTGCAGACGATCGGCCACTTCTCCACCGGAACGCGCGAGGAAGTGTGAAAGTTGACCACTTGCGCCCGCGCATGCACGCCGGCATCGGTTCGCCCCGAGCCGATGATCGAAACGGGGTGTCCGACCACCTCTTCCAGACGCGCCTGCAGCGTCCCCTGCACCGTGCGCAGGTTGGGCTGAGTCTGAAAGCCGTGAAAATCGGTCCCGTCATACGAGATCGTCAGTTTGATGTTCCGCATAGTCCCTCCGCTCACACCGTTCGTTAATCAAAAACGAGGTTTGCAGTTGCAGCAAACCTCGTAAGGAACATTATACGAGTTCGAGGTACACCATCGGTGCACCGTCACCGCGGCGCGGTCCGATCTTCAAGATGCGGGTGTAGCCGCCTTGACGATCAGCAAAGCGCGGAGCGATCTCGGAGAACAGCTTTTGCACTGCGTCCTGGTTGGTGGTCGCGTCTGCGATTTCCGGGCGAACAAAAGCTGCGACTTGACGGCGAGCGTGCAGGTCGCCACGCTTTGCCAGCGTGATCAGCTTCTCAGCTACCGAACGGAGTTCTTTCGCTTTCGCTTCAGTAGTTTGGATGCGCTCATAGATGAACAGGTCGGTTACCTGGCTGCGGAACAGCGCTTTACGGTTACCGGAACGGCGGTTCAGTTTTCTGTATGCCATGTGTTGTTTCCCTCCTCCTCAAAAAAAGTAGCAAAGGAGATGATTAGTCTTCGTTGCGAAGGCCAAGACCGAGCTCAGCGAGCTTCTCCTGAACTTCTTCCAGCGATTTGCGTCCGAGGTTGCGGACTTTCATCATCTCTTCCTCTGTCTTGGAACAGAGCTCTTGAACCGTGTTGATGCCAGCACGCTTCAAGCAGTTGTAGGAGCGAACGGAAAGTTCCAGTTCTTCGATCGTCATCTCAAGAACTTTCTCTTTCTTATCGTCTTCCTTCTCAATCATGATCTCCGTATCGCGTACTTTATCGGTCAGGCCTACAAACAACATCAGGTGCTCTGTGAGGATCTTCGCACCCAGACTCACCGCTTCGTCAGGTCGAATGCTTCCGTCCGTCCAGACCTCGAGGGTCAGCTTGTCGTAGTTGGTTACCTGTCCGACGCGAGTATTCTCTACGGAGTAGTTCACGCGTTCAATCGGCGTGTAGATGGAGTCGATCGGGATCACGCCAATCTCCATGTCTTCTTTCTTGTTACGGTCAGCCGGAACATAGCCGCGTCCACGGTTCGCCGTAATCTCCATGAAGAGTCTGCCGCCTTCGGCCAAATTGGCGATATGCAGGTCCGGGTTGAGCACGTCAACGTCGGAATCCACACGAATATCGCCGGCGGTGACCGCGCCCGGTCCCTCCGCGTCGATCGTCAGCGTTTTCTCCTCGTCGGAATGGATTTTGAGCGAAAGCCGTTTGAGATTCAAGATGATCTCTGTTGTATCTTCGACGACGCCCGGGACGGTGGAGAACTCATGGAGCACCCCTTCAATCTTCACGCTGGTCGCAGCAGCGCCCGGCAAGGAAGAGAGCAGGATGCGGCGCAGAGAGTTCCCCAGCGTGGTGCCGTAGCCGCGTTCCAGCGGTTCCACCACAAACTTCCCGTACGTGCCACTTTCGTTGATCTCAACAGTCTCGATTCTCGGCTTTTCAATTTCAATCATTCACGTAACCCTCCTTCTCGACAACTCGAACATTCCGGTGAGACTTGCGCAGCTGAGGGTGATAGTCTGCCGAGTACACTCAAATCTTAGCGAGAGTAAAGTTCGACGATCATTTGTTCTGCAACTGGAACGTCGATTTCGTCACGAGACGGAACGCGAACGATGCGCGCAGACTTGGTGTTCAGGTCTCTCTCGAGCCACGCGATCACCGCTTTGGATTCAGCAGATTCCAAGAGTTCCTTCACGCGCGGAACATCTTGTGCTTTATCGGAAAACGCAATCACGTCGCCCGGCTTGGTCAGGTAAGACGGAATGTCGACGCGCTTGCCGTTCACGAGGATGTGGCCGTGTTTCACGATTTGGCGAGCTTCCGGACGGGAAGCAGCGAAACCGGAGCGATACACAACGTTATCCAGGCGGCTTTCCAGAATCTGCAGCAGGGTTTCACCTGTGATCCCCTTGCGGCGGCTAGCTTCTTCGTAGTATGCACGGAATTGCTTTTCAAGGACGCCGTAGACGCGACGTGCTTTTTGCTTTTCGCGCAGTTGGGTACCGTATTCCGATACCTTCTTGCGAGCCTGGCCGTGTTGGCCCGGCGCGTAAGCGCGGCGGTCGATGGCACACTTGTCGGTATAGCAGCGTTCGCCTTTCAGATACAGTTTAACGCCTTCACGGCGGCACAAACGGCAAACAGAACCGGTGTATCTTGCCATTCTAGTATTGACACCTCCTGTTAGAATCATACTCTGTTGCTAAAGGTTTCCGTGTCTTCTTACACACAGAAGAGAAGCGCCAACGTTATACGCGGCGGCGCTTCGGCGGACGGCAACCGTTGTGCGGGATCGGAGTGACGTCTTTGATCATGGAAACTTCGAGGCCTGCTGCTTGCAGGGAACGAATCGCTGCTTCACGACCAGCGCCCGGACCTTTTACGAAGACTTCCAAGGACTTCATTCCATGTTCCATCGCAACTTTAGCTGCAGATTCTGCTGCCATTTGAGCTGCGAACGGGGTCGACTTACGGGAGCCTTTGAAGCCTTGGCCGCCGGCAGTAGCCCAGGAGATCGCGTTGCCTTGCATGTCGGTGATGGTAACGATCGTGTTATTGAAAGTCGACTTGATGTGAGCTACGCCAACTTCAATGTTCTTACGGTCACGACGTTTGGTACGGGTGGTAGCACCTTTACCGCGTCCTTTAACTTTTGCCATGTGTCAGTTTCCCCCCTTATTATTTTTTCTTGCCTGCTACAGTGCGGCGCGGACCCTTACGGGTACGAGCGTTGGTCTTGGTGCGTTGACCGCGAACCGGAAGACCGCGGCGGTGACGGATCCCACGGTAGGAACCGATCTCGATCAGGCGCTTGATGTTCAAAGCGATGTCGCGACGGAGGTCACCTTCAACCTTGACGTTCTTGTCGATATATTCACGGATCTTGTTGACTTCATCTTCAGTCAGATCCTTTACGCGAGCGTCTTTGTTAACGCCAGTAGCTTCGAGGACCTTGTTCGCGGTCTTACGGCCGATGCCGAAGATGTAGGTCAAGCTGATTTCCACACGCTTGTCGCGCGGGATATCGATACCTGCAATACGTGCCATGTGCGTGTACACCTCCCAAGTAATCATCGATGTGCTTAGTTTATAGGAAACAACAGCAGCGCAGTTCCCAGAGTTCCGTCAGAGCGGAACGGGACAGCCGCTCTACGCTCTGTTGAAACTTAACCTTGTTTTTGCTTGTGCTTCGGGTTTTCGCAAATGACCATAACGGCGCCTTTGCGACGAATGATCTTGCACTTTTCGCAAATCGGCTTAACAGAAGGACGTACCTTCATTGCGATTACCTCCAATCGTAAGTCCTTATTTGTAGCGGTAGGTAATCCGGCCACGCGTCAAATCGTACGGAGACAATTCAACGGTTACACGGTCCCCCGGTAGAATCCGGATATAGTGCATTCGAATCTTGCCAGATACATGTGCGAGCACTTTGTGTCCGTTTTCCAGTTCCACTCGAAACATTGCGTTCGGAAGCGGTTCGATGACCGTTCCTTCCACTTCGATGACATCATCTTTCGCCACTAGGGTCACTTCCTCTCTTCGCTTCATCAATACTCTGTACAAACGATCGTTTGAATCGGTTCAGGCAACCGCGCAACAACGCATTTTGCACCTGACCTTTTTGCTCAAGCTCGGCTGCCAGCAATTCATCAAGATGAGGAAGCAGCTGGATATGCGCGCGATTCTTGCGCTTGGGAGCGTCGCTTTTACGCTTCGCACCGTCCGCCAGCAAAACGGTCTTCGGACCTGCAATCCCAACAATGACCGCGTAGTTACCTGTTTCTTTGCCTTGAGTCACCATGACGAACTGCCCAAGATGGGGACGCATCGGATGAAGCATCCTGTTCACCTTACGCTTTCGTCAAGATGTCCGGTCCGTCAGGAGTAACTGCCACTGTATGCTCAAAATGAGCGGCCAGCGAGCCGTCAGCTGTCACGACCGTCCAGTCGTCCTGGAGCGTCTTCGTGTGGAAGCTGCCGACGTTGACCATCGGCTCAATCGCCAGCGTCATGCCGGTCTTCAGTCGTGGTCCACGCCCGGGCGGGCCATAGTTCGGGATAGACGGGTCTTCATGCATTTGTCGCCCAATGCCGTGGCCAACGAATTCACGTACGACCGAGAACCCGTGCGATTCCACGTACTTTTGCACCGCGTGGCCGATATCAGAAAGCCGGTTGCCGTCTTTGGCTTGTTCCAAGCCTTTGAACAAGGCTGCTTCCGTTACGTCGAGTAACTTCTGCGCCGTCTCGCTGATCTGGCCGACCGCGTACGTCCAGGCGGAGTCGCCGTGGAAGCCGTGGATGTTCGCACCGATGTCAATGGAGATAATGTCGCCCTCCTGGAGAACCTGGTTGCCCGGGATCCCATGGACGATCACTTCATTGACGGATGCACAGATAGAAGCTGGATACCCGTGGTACCCCTTGAAGGAAGGAAGCGCACCTTGCTTGCGGATGAAGTCATCAGCAATCTGGTCAAGTTCCTTCGTGGTGATCCCCGGAAGAACTGCTTTTTGCAGCTCTTTGTGTGTCAACGCAACGATCCGTCCTGCCTCACGCATCAAATCCAGCTCTACATTGGACTTACTGACGATCATTCCACACCTCGTAGAATGGAAGAGATTTGCTTGTATACCTCATCGATCGCTTGTTCGCCATCGATAGTTTTCAGCAGACCCTTGGCTTCGTAGTAAGCCAAAATTGGTTCGGATTGCTTGATGTTTACATCCAGGCGGGTAGCAACCGTTTCCGTAGTGTCGTCCGAGCGCTGGTAGAGCTCGCCGTCACACTTGTCACATTTGCCTTCCGTCGCCGGAGGGTTAAAGATGACGTGGTAGGTTGCGCCGCAGGATTTGCAAATCCGACGACCGGTTAAACGCGCTAAGAGATTTTCACGAGCGACAGTCAGGTTAATGACAACGTCGATCTCACGGCCGAGGTCGACAAGCATGGCGCTGAGCGCTTCTGCCTGTGCCAGCGTACGCGGAAAACCATCGAGGAGAAATCCTTTTTCGCAGTCCGGCTTTTGGAATCGTTCACGCACAATCCCGATGGTGACTTCGTCTGGAACGAGGAGCCCCTGATCCATGAACGACTTCGCCTGAAGTCCAAGAGGAGTCGCTTCTGCAATCGCCGCCCGGAACATGTCACCGGTAGAGATGTGAGGGATCCCGAACTCGGAGACGATGCGTTCTGCCTGCGTGCCTTTACCTGCACCAGGCAATCCCATGAAGATGACTTGCATCCATCATCCCTCCATTGTCAAAGACTTCTGGTTTCGGGCCATGCCGTCTCTTTCACTACTTGCGGATAAATCCTTTGTAGTGGCGTTGCAGGAGCTGGCTTTCCACTTGTTTCATGGTTTCAAGAGCAACCCCGACGACGATGAGAAGACCAGTGCCGCCGAAAAACAGATTCAAGCCCGTTGCACTCATAAACACGACCGGCATCGAAGCGATGGCAGCGAGGAAGAGTGCGCCGGAAAGAGTGATGCGATTCATAACCCGAGTGATGAACAGCTCGGTCGGCTTGCCGGGGCGGATACCCGGGATGAAGCCGCCATTTTTCTTCATGCCATCCGACAGCTGCACAGGGTTGATCTGTACGAACGTGTAGAAGTAGGTGAAGAAAATGATCAGAATCACTTCAAAAGCAACATACAACGGCTGGCCGAAAGCGAGCCGTGAATGAATCCAATCCGTCACAGCGTTAGACGGAAGGAATTGTGCGACCGTTACAGGGAACATCAGCAGGGACGATGCGAAAATCACCGGAATAACCCCTGCGGCGTTTACCTTGAGCGGGATGTGAGTGGATTGCCCACCATACATTTTACGCCCAACAACACGCTTCGCATACTGCACCGGAATGCGGCGCACACCTTGTTGTACGAACACGATCGCTGCGATCAAAAGCACGATACCGACGATCAGTATCCCGAGTTTGACGAAGCTCATGCCGAGCTGGTCCTGGTTGTAGAACCAAGTCTCGTAGATCGTGCGGGCCCCGCGCTCCACCCCTGCGATGATACCTGCAAAGATGAGGATCGAGATCCCGTTGCCGATGCCCTTCTCGGTGATTTGTTCACCGAGCCACATCAGAAACGCCGTACCGGCTGTCAGCGTAAGCGTGATGAGTGCGTACCCCGTCCAGCTTGTATCGGTAATAAGTCCCGGAAGCTGGTTGTTAAAGGTTACGGACAGGCCGAAAGCCTGGATCATACCCAGTACGATTGTACCGTATCGCGTAATCTGTGCCAACTTTTTACGTCCGGCTTCCCCTTCTTTTTGCCATTCCTCGAACTTCTTGAGCACGCCCATGCCGAGGAGCTGGACAATGATCGACGCCGTGATGTACGGGGTGATCGACATTGCGAAGATGGAGAAGTTCTGGAGCGCACCACCCGAGAACGTGTTAAGCATCCCGAAGATCGGGTTTTCCCCGATCTCAGCGAGTGCTTTTGCGTTGACATTCGGGACCGGGATAAAACTCCCGATCCTGAATACCAGAATCATGAGCAGGGTGAACAAAATTCGATTACGCAGATCGGACACTTTCCAAATGTTCGCGATCGTCGTAAACATTAGATCACCTCAGCCTTACCGCCAGCAGCTTCGATTTTCTCGATCGCAGACTTGGAGAAAGCCTGTGCTTGCACAGTAAGAGCTACGGTAATTTCGCCGTTACCCAGGATCTTAACGCCGTCATGCAGGTTCTTGACGATACCTGCTTCTTTCAGCAGTCCAGGGGTTACAACAGTGCCAGCTTCGAACTTGTTCAGCTTCGCAACGTTCACTTCAGCAAACACGGTAGCGAATACCGAGTTGTTGAAGCCGCGCTTCGGCAGACGACGGAACAGAGGAGTCTGACCGCCCTCGAAGCCCAGACGAACGCCACCGCCGGAGCGAGCGTTTTGACCTTTGTGACCACGGCCGGCAGTTTTGCCATTGCCGGTACCGATCCCGCGGCCTACGCGCTTGCGAACGTGCTTCGAACCTTCAGCCGGTTTGAGCTCATGCAATTTCATCCCGATGCACCTCCTCTTTACTTTGATGCTTGATTAGTCGATTACTTTGTACTCAACGAGGTGTTGCACCTTGTTGACCATGCCGCGGATTTGCGGCGTATCGTTGTGAACAACGGTCTGGTTCAGCTTGCGCAGGCCCAGGGTCGTCACGGTAACTTTCTGGTCTTCAGGACGGCCGATCGGGCTCTTCTTGAGGGTGATTTCCAACTTTGCCATTGTGATATCCCCTCCTTAACCCTGAATTTCTTCCAAGGACTTGCCACGCAGCTTCGCAACGTCTTCCGGGCGCTTGAGGCGCTTCAGACCGTCGAGGGTTGCGTGAACCATGTTCATGGAGTTGGAAGAACCAAGAGATTTGGTAACGATGTCTTTAACGCCTGCGAGTTCGAGGACCGCGCGAGCCGGACCGCCCGCGATAACACCGGTACCTTCTTTCGCCGGCTTGATCAGAACTTTACCAGCGCCAAAGCGTCCCAGGATGTCGTGCGGCACGGTGGTGCCTACGAGCGGAACGTAGACGAGGTTTTTCTTCGCATCGTCGATGCCTTTACGGATAGCGTCCGGCACCTCAGCAGCTTTGCCGAGACCTGCGCCGACGTGACCGTTGCCATCGCCTACGATAACGAGAGCGGAGAAGCTGAAACGTCGACCGCCTTTAACGACCTTCGCAACACGGTTGATTGCGACGACTTTCTCAGACAGTTCGAGTTGGTTCGGATCGATACGCATTAAGGTTTCCCTCCTTTTTTGCAAGATGATTAGAATTCGAGGCCAGCTTCACGAGCTGCTGCAGCCAGAGCTGCAATGCGGCCATGGTAGAGGTAACCTCCGCGGTCGAATACCACGTTGGAGATCCCTTTTTCAAGAGCGCGCTTCGCAACGAGTTCGCCGACTTTCGTAGCAGCTTCAATGTTGCCGCCGTGGCCGAACTGGCCTTTCAGAGCCGGGTCAACGGTCGAAGCGGAAACGAGAGTTACACCGGTAGCATCGTCGATTACTTGTGCGTAGATGTGCTTGGTGGAACGGAAAACGTTCAGACGCGGGCGCAGAGCGGTACCCGCTACCTTACGGCGTACGCGGAAGTGACGGCGCTTACGAGCTTTATTCTTGTCACCTTTGGTGATCATCGAGATTCACTCCCTTCATGCAAGGATTGCATGTCTCATGCTATTATTTCTTACCAGTCTTACCAACCTTGCGGCGGATGACTTCGTTTTCGTACTTGATACCTTTGCCTTTGTACGGCTCCGGTTCGCGCAGGGAACGGATCTGTGCAGCCACTTGGCCAACGCGTTCCTTGTTGATGCCCTTGATGGTCAGCTTGGTAGCTGCCGGAACATCGATTTCGATGCCTTCTTCCGGAACGATTTCAACCGGGTGGGAGAAACCGAGGGAAAGAGTTACTTTGTCGCCCGCTTTCGCGGCACGGTAACCAACGCCCACGAGTTCGAGGTTCTTCTCGAAGCCCTTGGATACGCCCTCTACCATGTTGTTGAGGACGGAACGGGTGGTGCCGTGCAGGGAGCGGTGCAGCTTGTTGTCGGACGGACGTTCGACAACCACCTGAGTGCCTTCTACCTTGATCGCCATATCCTTATGGAATTCGCGAGTCAGGGTGCCTTTCGGACCTTTTACGGTCACGACAGCGCCGTTTTGAGTTACCTCAACACCAGCCGGCAATTCGATTACTTTTCTACCGATACGAGACACAAGTTACACCTCCAATCGTAAGAAGCTTTTATTACCAAACGTAGCAGAGTACTTCGCCGCCAACTTGGGAACGGCGAGCATCTTTATCGGTCATCAGACCGTTCGAAGTGGACAGGATTGCGATACCCAGACCACCCAGAACGCGCGGGATTTCGTTCGACTTCGCGTATACGCGCAGGCCCGGCTTGGAAATGCGCTTCAAGCCAGTGATAACACGCTCGTTGTTTGCACCGTACTTGAGGAATACGCGGATGATCCCTTGCTTGTTGTCCGGAATGAATTCAGCGTCACGGATGAAACCTTCGTTCTTGAGGATTTCGGCGACTGCTTTCTTCAGGTTGGAGCCCGGGATTTCAACTTTCTCGTGACCAACCATGTTCGCGTTCCGGATACGAGTCAGCATATCTGCGATCGGATCAGTCATCACCATGTGTAAAAACCTCCTTCCCTAATCGCTTTCTCTATTACCAGCTGGCTTTCTTCACGCCAGGGAGTTGACCTTTGTACGCCAGTTCACGGAAGCAAATACGGCAGATGCCGAACTTCCGCAAAACCGAGTGCGGACGACCGCACACACGGCAACGGGTGTATGCGCGGGTGCTGAACTTCGGCGTACGTTGCTGTTTAACGACCATAGCCTTACGAGCCACTGTCCATACCTCCTAAAATTTGCGGAATTTTTTATGCTTGACGGAACGGTGCGCCCATGAGACGCAGGAATTCACGGCCTTCTTCGTCGGTCTTCGCAGTGGTTACGAATACGATGTCCATACCCAAGATCTTGTCGACCTTTTCGTACTCGATCTCCGGGAAGAGCAGCTGTTCTTTCAGACCGAGGGTGTAGTTGCCACGGCCGTCGAACGCTTTCGGAGAGATACCACGGAAGTCGCGGACGCGCGGCAGAGCCACGTTGAAGAGCTTGTCGAGGAAGTGGTACATACGCTCACCGCGCAGGGTGACTTTTGCACCGATCGGCATGCCTTCACGAATTTTGAAGCCTGCGATGGACTTCTTCGCTTTGGTGATAACCGGCTTTTGACCGGAGATCAGTTCGAGGTCAGCTACTGCTGCATCCAGAACTTTCGCGTTAGCAACCGCTTCGCCAAGACCCATGTTGATTACGATCTTTTCGAGCTTCGGAGCTTGCATAACAGACTGATATTCAAACTTGCTCATCAGAGCAGGAAGAACTTCTGCATTGTAAAACTCTTGCATACGAGCCACGATAGGTTACCTCCTTTCTTGACCTGACTACTTGTCGAGAACTTCGCCAGATTTTTTTGCGTAACGAACCTTTGTGCCGTCGTTCAGAATCTTTTTGCCGATTCGAGTAGCACCGCCGGTTTTCGGGTCAACGATCGCTACGTTCGAAACGTGAATCGCCGCTTCTTTTTCGATGATACCGCCTTGCTGGTTGGTCGCGTTCGGCTTGGTGTGACGCTTGACGATGTTCACGCCTTCAACCAAAACGCGCTGCTCGGACGGGTATGCTTCCAAGATGCGACCCTTCTTGCCTTTATCCTTGCCAGTGAGAACGACAACTTGGTCGCCTTTCTTCACATGAAGTTTAGCATTAGCCACTGTGTTACACCTCCTCAGGTGTTACTACCTGAAACTTATATCGATTAGAGCACTTCAGGTGCCAGAGAGATGATCTTCATGAAGTCTTTCTCACGCAGTTCACGAGCTACCGGCCCGAAGATACGGGTGCCGCGCGGAGACTTGTCTTCCTTGATGATGACAGCTGCGTTTTCGTCGAACTTGATGTAGGTGCCGTCTTTGCGGCGGCTGCCAGTCTTCGTACGAACGATAACCGCTTTGACTACATCACCCTTCTTGACAACGCCACCGGGTGTTGCGCTTTTCACCGAAGCAACAATGATGTCGCCGATGTTAGCGGACTTGCGGTTCGAGCCACCAAGAACGCGGAAGCACATGATTTCCTTAGCACCAGAGTTGTCTGCTACTGCAAGACGGGATTGCGGTTGAATCATGCCTGGGACCTCCTTCCAAGTGAGTCCTAAGACTCTGGGTTCCGATCGATTAGAGGATTACTGCTTCCTCTACCACTTCAACAAGACGCCAGCGCTTATCTTTCGACAGCGGACGAGTTTCCATGATCTTCACGATGTCGCCAACTTTTGCGGTGTTGTTTTCATCGTGCGCTTTAAACTTCTTCGTTACGAGAACAAGCTTCCCGTACAGCGGGTGCTTTTTCTGCTCTTCGACAGCGACAACAATCGTCTTATCCATTTTGTCGGATACGACTTTGCCGGTGCGGACTTTGCGGTAGTTGCGTTCGCTCATCCTATTTCCTCCTTTCTAGCGGAGAGATTAACCGATACCCAGTTCGCGCTCTCTGAGGATCGTTTTGGCACGTGCGATATCCTTGCGCACTTCACGAATGCGCATCGGGTTGTCGAGCTGACCGGTTGCCAGTTGGAAACGCAGGTTGAACAGCTCGTCTTTCAGGTCGTTGACTTTAGTTTCGATCTCAACGGTGGACAAGTTACGGATGTCTTTAACTTTCATCTGCCTCACCACCCACTTCTTCGCGTTTTACAAACTTGCACTTGATCGGCAGTTTGTGCATTGCGAGACGCATCGCTTCGCGTGCAATCTCTTCCGGAACGCCAGCCAGTTCGAACATGACGCGGCCCGGTTTAACAACCGCTACCCATTTTTCCGGCGAACCTTTACCAGCACCCATCCGGGTTTCAGCCGGCTTCGCAGTAACAGGCTTGCTCGGGAAAATCTTGATCCATACTTTACCGCCACGTTTGATGTAACGGGTCATCGCGATACGAGCAGCTTCGATCTGACGGTTGGTGATCCAAGCCGGTTCGAGAGCTTGCAGACCGTATTCACCAAAAGCTACGGACTCGCCGCCTTTGGTGCGGCCAGCCATGCGGCCGCGGTGCTCTTTACGATGCTTGACGCGCTTCGGCAACAACATGTCTTACTTACCCCCTTCTTCGGCAGCTTCTTTCTTAGCGCCGCGGGTAGGCAGTACTTCGCCACGGTAGATCCACACTTTTACGCCGATGCGGCCGTAAGTGGTGTGAGCTTCGTAGTGAGCGTAGTCGATGTCAGCGCGCAGAGTGTGCAGCGGAACCGTACCTTCGGAGTAGCCTTCGGTACGCGCGATCTCAGCGCCGCCCAGACGACCGGATACTTGTACTTTGATACCCTTAGCGCCAGTGCGCATGGTGCGCTGGATCGATTGCTTCATTGCACGGCGGAACGCGATACGGCGTTCGAGCTGTTGTGCGATGTTCACAGCAACCAGGTGAGCGTTCATGTCCGGATGCTTGATCTCAGCGATGTTGATGTGTACACGTTTGCCTGTCATGGTAGACAGTGCGGTGCGCAGGTTATCAACCTCAGCGCCGCCCTTACCGATAACCATACCCGGCTTCGCGGTGTGAATGGTTACGTTGATACGGTTTGCAGCCCGTTCGATTTCAACCGTAGCAACAGATGCATCTTTGAGGCGGTTTTCGATATACTCACGAACTTTGATGTCTTCGTGAAGCAGTTCGGTGTATTCCTTCTTGTTCGCGAACCATTTCGACTCCCAGTCGCGAATGATGCCAACGCGAAGGCCTACGGGGTTAACCTTTTGTCCCATCCGTTATCCCTCCTTCTTGACTACTTTTCACCGAGTACTACGGTGATGTGGCTGGTGCGCTTGTGAATACGGAATGCACGGCCTTGTGCGCGCGGACGGAAGCGCTTCAGGGTCGGTCCTTGATCCACGAATACTTCTTTAACATAGAGGCTGTCAAGGTCCAGGTTGTAGTTGTGGTCTGCGTTCGCCAAAGCGGAGTTCAGAACCTTTTCAACAACCGGAGATGCAGCTTTCGGAGTGTGCTTGAGGATCGCGATCGCTTCCGAAGCTTTCTTGCCGCGGATCAGGTCCACAACCAGGCGGACTTTGCGCGGTGCGATACGCACGGTACGAGCGACTGCCTTCGCAGTTTGCATTGTATTACCTCCTCTCTACCGATCATAAAATATTAGCGGCGAGATGTTTTCTCGTCAGCACCGTGTCCTTTGTAGGAACGAGTCGGTGCGAATTCACCCAGCTTGTGACCTACCATATCTTCAGTCACGTACACCGGCACGTGCTTGCGGCCATCATATACCGCGAAAGTGTGGCCGATGAAGTTCGGGAAGATCGTGGAACGGCGAGACCAGGTCTTGATAACCTTCTTGTCGCCGGCAGCGTTCATCTCTTCAACTTTCTTCATGAGATGATCGTCTACGAACGGTCCTTTCTTAAGAGAGCGACCCATGTTAGTACCTCCCTTCGTTAGGCGGTTAAATTACTTCTTGCGCGAACGAACAATATACTTGTTAGATTGCTTGTTCTTCTTGCGCGTCTTCTTACCGAGGGTCGGTTTGCCCCACGGGGACATCGGCGACTTGCGGCCGATCGGAGCGCGGCCTTCACCACCACCATGCGGGTGATCGTTCGGGTTCATTACAACACCGCGGACGGTCGGGCGGATGCCTTTGTGACGGTTGCGGCCTGCTTTACCGATGTTCACCAGCTCGTGGTCGAGGTTGCCGACTTGGCCGATGGTAGCTTTGCACTCGGAACGGATCAGGCGAACTTCGCCGGATGCCAGACGAACGTGGCAGTACTCGCCTTCTTTTGCGAGCAGCTGAGCTTCAGCGCCTGCAGCGCGAGCGATTTGACCGCCCTTGCCGGCTTTCAGCTCGATGTTGTGGATCATGGTACCAACCGGGATGTTCGCCAGCGGCAGTGCGTTGCCGATTTTGATGTCGACGTCGGTGCCGGATTGGATCATATCGCCGACTTTCAGGCCAACCGGAGCGAGGATGTAACGCTTCTCGCCGTCAACGTAGTTGATCAGTGCGATGAAAGAGGTACGGTTCGGATCGTATTCGATCGTAGCAACGCGGCCCGGAATGCCATCTTTGTTACGTTTGAAGTCGATGATGCGGTATTGACGCTTCGCGCCGCCGCCTTGGTGACGAACAGTGGTTCTCCCTGTGTTGTTGCGGCCACCTTTGTTATGCAGCGGCAGCAAGAGGGATTTTTCGGGTTTGTCGGTGGTCAGCTCTTCGTAGGTCAGAACGGACATGAAACGACGACCCGGAGAGGTCGGTTTGTACTTCTTGATACCCATAGGAGTCCCTCCTTCTTAGATTATGCGCCTTCGAAGAAGTTAAGCGGTTTCGAGTCCGCGGTCAAGGTCACAATCGCCTTCTTCCACTCGGACGTGCGGCCAACGTGGCGGCCAACGCGCTTTTTCTTGGACGGAACGCGCAAGGTGTTAACCTTGTCAACGGTAACGCCGAAGATTTCTTCGAGAGCAGCTTTGATTTCAGTCTTGTTCGCTTTCAGGTCTACTTCGAAAACGAACTTGTTTACTTCCATCAGGTCAGTGGTGCGCTCGGTGATCACCGGACGCTTGATGATGTCGCGTGCGTTCTTCATTATGCGAACACCTCCTCGACTTTAGCCACTGCGTCTTTGGTAATGACGAGTGCATCGTGATGGAGAAGATCCAGTACGTTGATACCGGTAGCATCGACGAATTTCACGCCCGGGATGTTGCGTGCGGAGAGAGCGATGTTCGCATCCTTCTCGCTTGCAACGATCAGAGCTTTGCCGAGCTTCAGGTTGCTCAGGAGCTTCACCATGTCCTTCGTCTTCGGAGCATCGATGGTCAATGCATCCAGTACGAAGATTTCGTTCGCGTTTACTTTCGTAGCGAGCGCAGATTTCAGCGCCAGACGACGAACTTTCTTCGGAAGCTTGTAAGCGTAGGAACGCGGGGTCGGACCAAATACGGTACCGCCGCCTACCCATTGCGGGGAGCGGATGGAACCTTGGCGCGCACGACCGGTACCCTTTTGACGCCACGGCTTACGACCGCCGCCGCGAACTTCGGAACGGTTCTTTACATCGTGAGTACCACGGCGCAGAGATGCTTGCTGCATCACAACTGCTTCGTGCAGCACGTGTGCGTTCGGGGTGATACCGAACACGGTTTCGGAGAGTTCGATCTCTCCAACTTGGGAGCCACTCATGTTATATACAGGCACTTTCGGCATGTAGGGTCTCCTCCTTTCCTAAGAAATGATTTATTTACCCGCCTTAACAGCCGATTTGACTGTTACGAAGGAGTTTTTCGGACCCGGAATAGAACCTTTAACGAGCAGCAGGTTGCGCTCGGTGTCAATCTTGATGACTTCGAGGTTCTGAACGGTTACGCGCTCGCCACCCATACGACCCGGGAGAGTTTGTCCTTTAAATACGCGACCCGGGTTGATGGAGCCGAGGGAACCAGGGCGACGATGGTAACGGGAACCGTGAGCCATCGGACCGCGGGATTGGTTGTGGCGCTTGATCGCACCAGCGAAACCTTTACCCTTCGATACACCAACAACGTCGACAATTTCACCAGCTGCAAATACGTCAGCATTCAAGACTTGACCTACTTCGTATGCTGCCAGATCAACTCCGCGCATTTCACGAACGTAGCGCTTGGGGGTGGTGTTTGCTTTCGCTGCGTGACCTTGTGCCGGCTTGTTCACGTTCTTCTTGTCGGCAAAGCCGAGCTGGATCGCTTCGTAGCCGTCGTTTGCGAGGTCTTTCTTCTGAAGTACTACGTTCGGGCCTGCTTCGATAACAGTTACCGGAACGACGTTGCCTTCTTCAGTAAACACCTGAGTCATACCGAGTTTACGTCCCAAGATACCTTTCATGTTGACACCTCCTCAATTAGAAATAGGGTTTAGAGCTTGATCTCAATATCAACGCCAGACGGCAGATCAAGTCGCATCAGAGCATCAACAGTTTGCGGCGTCGGATTCACGATGTCAATAAGACGCTTGTGAGTACGCATTTCAAACTGTTCACGCGCATCCTTGTATTTGTGCGGTGCACGCAGGATCGTGAAGATCGCCTTCTCAGTCGGAAGCGGGATCGGACCCGATACGGACGCACCGGAACGCTTAGCAGTTTCAACAATCTTCTCAGCAGAAGTGTCGAGAATTTTGTGATCGTAAGCCTTCAAACGGATACGGATTTTCTGTTTCGCCATATGTGTTCCCTCCTTTTCGCCCATTTTGTAGTGGACATACTCCGCGAAAATTTACCTGATTCGTGCCGCATATGGCAAAATCATTCGGCACCTCAGCAACCTTTCGCATCATCGCAGTCAAGACCAACAATTTAAAAGTATACTACCTCTACTCTTAAAAGACAAGCTGTTTAGCGATGTGTCTCGAAAAAATATTCATCCTCTTTTTGGAGGGTAAGGATTTTATGAAACACACGAGCGTGTTGTCTTCGTTTCAGTAGGACACTTCTCCTATTTTAGAGGATGATGCGTAAAATGTCAAAGCCTATTCCGTTGGAAAATGATGAAAATAGAAAATCGGCCAGAAAACAAAAAAAGAGGATGAATCTCGAAAGATTCATCCTCTTCACCCGAAGGGTAATTACTTGATGATGGAAGCAACTACGCCTGCGCCTACAGTACGGCCGCCTTCGCGGATTGCGAAGCGGGTACCATCTTCGAGAGCGATCGGGGAGATCAGCTCAACAACAACGGAGATGTTGTCGCCCGGCATTACCATTTCAGTGCCTTCCGGCAGCTGAACGATACCAGTTACGTCGGTCGTACGAACGTAGAACTGCGGACGGTAGCCTTGGAAGAACGGGGTGTGACGGCCGCCCTCTTCTTTGGTCAGAACGTAAACTTCTGCGTTGAAGGTGGTGTGCGGCTTGATGGAGCCCGGCTTGCAGATAACTTGGCCGCGCTCGATGTTGTTGCGGTCAACACCACGCAGCAGTGCGCCGATGTTGTCACCAGCTTGAGCGGAGTCAAGCAGCTTGCGGAACATTTCGATACCGGTAGCAACAGTAGCCTTGGTTTCTTCAACCAGACCAACGATTTCTACGTTGTCGCCAACTTTGAGCTCACCGCGCTCAACGCGGCCGGTAGCAACGGTACCACGGCCGGTGATGGTGAATACGTCCTCGACCGGCATCAGGAACGGCTTGTCGGTTTCACGAGTCGGTTCCGGGATGTAGGAGTCAACAGCAGCCATCAGCTCGTCGATGCGGCCTTCCCAAGCAGCGTCGCCTTCCAGAGCTTTCAGAGCGGAACCTTTGATTACCGGAATGTCGTCGCCCGGGAATTCGTACTCGGACAGCAAGTCGCGGATTTCCATTTCAACCAGTTCGAGGAGCTCTTCATCGTCAACCATGTCGCATTTGTTCATGAAGACAACGATGTACGGAACGCCTACTTGGCGGGACAGCAGGATGTGCTCGCGAGTTTGCGGCATCGGGCCGTCAGCTGCGGAAACAACCAGGATACCGCCGTCCATTTGAGCAGCACCGGTGATCATGTTCTTAACGTAGTCGGCATGTCCCGGGCAGTCAACGTGTGCGTAGTGGCGGTTTTCGGTTTCGTATTCAACGTGAGCGGTGTTGATGGTGATACCGCGCTCGCGCTCTTCCGGAGCTTTGTCGATTGCGTCGTACGCCATTGCTTGCGCGCCGCCCTTTTTCGCCAGGTAGGTGGTGATTGCTGCAGTCAGAGTGGTTTTACCGTGGTCGACGTGACCGATGGTACCAATGTTAACGTGCGGCTTGTTACGCTCAAATTTAGCTTTTGCCATTTTGGTCAACTCCTCTTATTCGCTTATAAATTACTCGCCTTTGTTTTTGGCGATGATTTCAGCTGTGATCGATTTCGGGGTATCTTCGAAAGCTGCGAACTCCATCGAGTACTGGCCACGGCCCTGGGTGCGGGAACGCAAGGAAGTTGCGTAACCGAACATTTCGGAGAGCGGAACGAACGCGCGGATGACTTGTGCACCTGCACGGGTTTCCATACCTTCGATACGACCGCGACGAGAGTTGACGTCGCCCATGATATCGCCCATGTATTCTTCCGGAACGATAACTTCAACTTTCATGATCGGCTCAAGAATTACCGGGTTCGCTTTCACTGCACCGGCTTTCAGCGCCATGGAGCCTGCGATCTTAAACGCCATCTCGGAGGAGTCGACGTCATGGTAGGAACCATCGATGATCGTAGCTTTCATGTCGATGAGCGGGTAACCAGCGAGGATACCGTTGCCCATTGCTTCTTGAATACCGTTATCAACAGCCGGGACGTATTCACGGGGAACAACGCCGCCGACGATCTTGTTTTCAAATTGGTAGCCAGCGCCGCGCTCAAGCGGTTCCAGTTCCAGCCATACGTGACCGTATTGGCCTTTACCACCGGACTGACGTACGAATTTACCTTCGATCTTCACTTTGGAAGTGATCGTCTCTTTGTACGCAACCTGCGGCTTACCAACGTTGGTTTCAACTTTGAATTCGCGCAGGAGGCGGTCGACGATGATCTCAAGGTGCAGCTCACCCATACCGGAGATGATCGTTTGACCGGTCTCTTGGTCGGTGTAAGTTTTGAAGGTCGGGTCTTCCTCTGCGAGCTTGGAAAGCGCGATGCCCAGTTTATCCTGGTCAGCTTTCGACTTCGGCTCGAGGGAGAGGGAGATAACCGGCTCCGGGAATTCCATGGACTCGAGGATAACAACGCTCTTCTCGTCGCACAGAGTGTCACCGGTGGTGGTGTCTTTCAGACCCACTGCAGCAGCGATGTCGCCCGAGTATACGGTCGAGATCTCTTCGCGGTGGTTCGCGTGCATTTGCAGGATACGGCCGATACGCTCACGCTTGCCCTTGGTGGAGTTCAGAACGTAGGAGCCCGAGTTCAGAACGCCGGAGTAAACGCGGAAGAAGGCCAGTTTGCCCACAAACGGGTCAGTCATGATCTTGAACGCCAGAGCAGCGAACGGCTCCGCATCGGAGGACGGACGCTCGGTCTCTTCGCCATCTTCGGTAACACCTTTGATCGGCGGGACGTCGGTCGGTGCCGGCATGTAATCAACAACAGCATCCAGCATCGGCTGTACGCCTTTGTTCTTGTACGAGGAACCGCACAGAACCGGGATGATCTGAACGTTGATTACGCCTTTGCGCAGAGCAGATTTGATCTCCTCGGTGGTGATCTCTTCACCTTCGAGGTATTTCATCATCAGCTCTTCGTCAAGCTCCGCAACAGCTTCTACGAGCTGCGCGTGCAGCTCTTCTGCGCGGTCTTTGAGGTCAGCCGGGATTTCAGCTTGCTCAGAGGTTTTGCCAAGGTCATCGGTGTAGATGATCGCTGTCATGGTGACCAGGTCAACCATACCTTGGAACGTGTCTTCTGCGCCGATCGGCAATTGGATCGGCACTGCGTTCGCTTTGAGGCGGTCGCGCATCATATCGACGCAACGGAAGAAGTCCGCGCCGGTGATGTCCATTTTGTTGACGTATGCGATACGCGGAACGTGGTATTTATCCGCTTGGCGCCATACGGTCTCGGACTGCGGTTCTACGCCGCCCTTCGCGCAAAATACGCCAACCGAACCATCGAGGACGCGCAGGGAACGCTCAACCTCAACGGTGAAGTCCACGTGACCTGGTGTGTCGATGATGTTGATACGGTGATTGTTCCATTCTGCAGTGGTTGCAGCGGATGTGATCGTGATACCACGCTCTTGCTCCTGGACCATCCAGTCCATCGTCGCTGCACCTTCGTGCGTTTCACCGATCTTATGCACGCGGCCGGTGTAGAACAGGACGCGCTCGGTGGTGGTGGTCTTACCAGCGTCGATGTGAGCCATGATACCGATGTTTCTCGTTCTCTCAAGAGGGAACTTACGGGACATACGGCACATCCTCCTTTCTCAAATAAGTATAAAGGTGATCGGACAGATCCAAGAGAGAACCTATCCGAACACGTGATTTATAAATCCTACCAGCGGTAGTGAGCAAACGCTTTGTTCGCTTCTGCCATCTTGTGCATGTCTTCACGACGCTTCACGGAACCGCCAGTGCTGTTAGCAGCATCCATGAGCTCGTTCGCCAGCTTATCGACGATGGTCTTCTCGTTGCGCTTGCGGGAGTAATCGACGAGCCAACGGATCGCGAGGGTTACGCGGCGCTCCGGACGAACTTCGATCGGCACTTGGTAGTTCGCGCCCCCTACACGGCGAGCTTTAACTTCGAGTACGGGCATGATGTTCTTCATTGCCGTTTCGAACACTTCCAACGGATCGTTGCCAGTCTTCTCACGGATTTTGTCGAACGCTTCGTAAACTGCGCCTTGCGCAGTGGACTTCTTGCCATCGTACATCAATTTGTTAGCCAGACGAGTTACCAGCTTGGATCCGTAAACCGGATCCGGCAGCACGTCACGGCGCGGTACTGGACCTTTACGCGGCATGCAATTCGCCTCCTTTCGGTGTTTCTGCATTACTTGCAGTCATTACTTCTTCACTTTCGGACGCTTCGCGCCGTACTTGGAACGAGCTTGCATGCGGTCTTTCACGCCTGCAGTGTCCAGTGCGCCACGAACGATGTGGTAACGAACACCCGGAAGGTCTTTTACACGGCCGCCACGAACGAGAACAACGGAGTGTTCTTGCAAGTTGTGGCCGATACCCGGGATGTACGCGGTAACCTCGATACCGTTGGTCAAACGAACACGCGCGTATTTACGCAGTGCGGAGTTCGGTTTCTTCGGGGTCATGGTACCTACGCGAGTGCAAACCCCACGCTTCTGCGGGGACGGCAGATCGGTTTGCTCCTTTACGAAGCTGTTGTAGCCTTTCTGCAGCGCCGGTGCAGTCGATTTTTTCTCGACGGACTTACGGCCTTTGCGTACCAATTGGTTAATTGTCGGCATTGTTGCTGCACCTCCTTCCAAAGTTTCAAGTCCACAGAGCCCGGTGGCTCATGGTTAGGCAAATGAAAAAGGTAAGTGGCGAACTAACTCAGATCAGCCAGCCAAAATACCTAATGACAAGCGATGTGCGACACAGTCACCAGCAACATGACTGCTTGTCTTAACGATGACTTCAGGCACACTACGAGATTGTATCACCTAGTTTGCAGGAAGTCAACACCTCCGGACGGATCACATTACTTTTTTCGCGCAGTCAGCGGGAAGGCGCCCGCCGTGAGGGAGCGCCTTCCAGTGACTTGCATGATTATTCAACAACAGTTTCGACCGTTTCCAGCTCGGAACCTGCGATTTCGTCGGAGTATCCGCCCTCGGTGGACAGCGTTTCCTCGTCCGTCTCGGTGCCGTCTTCGATCTTGATGTTGCGGTAGCGGGACATCCCGGTGCCGGCCGGCACCAGTTTACCGATGATAACGTTCTCTTTGAGGCCGAGCAGACGGTCCACTTTCCCCTTGATCGCCGCTTCGGTCAGGACGCGAGTGGTCTCCTGGAAGGAAGCTGCGGAGAGGAAGGAGTCGGTCTCCAGCGATGCCTTGGTGATCCCGAGCAGCGCCGGACGAGCCACAGCCGGATCGCCGTTTCCGCTGATCAGGACAGGCTGGTTCGCCTTCTCGAATTCATAGATGTCAACATACGTGCCCGGCAGCAGCGTGGTGTCGCCTGCGTCGATGATGCGGACTTTGCGCAGCATCTGGCGAACCATGACCTCGACGTGTTTGTCGTTGATCTCAACGCCCTGCAGACGGTATACGCGCTGTACTTCGCGCAGCAGGTACATCTGCACACCGTGGATGCCTTTGACCTTCAGCATGTCTTTCGGGTCAATGGAACCTTCGGTCAGCTCGTCGCCCGCCTCGATCACCTGGCCCTTGGTCACGCGGATGCGCGAGCCGTACGGAACCGGGTAGACCTTGACTTCCGCATTGCCGGCGACTTCGATCTCGCGCTTGTCTTTGACTTCGCGAATGTCAGACACGGTGCCGTCGATCTCGGTGATGATCGCCTGACCTTTCGGGTTGCGCGCTTCGAACAGCTCTTGGATACGCGGCAAACCTTGGGTGATGTCATCACCCGCAACGCCCCCGGTATGGAACGTACGCATGGTCAGCTGGGTACCCGGTTCGCCGATCGACTGTGCAGCGATGATGCCGACCGCTTCGCCGATCTCGACCATGTTGCCGGTCGCCAGGTTGCGGCCGTAGCAGTTGATGCAGACGCCGTGCTGGGTGCGGCAGGCGGTGACGGAACGGATGTAGACGCGCTCGATGTTCGCCGCGATGATCGTGCGGCCCATCTCTTCGTCGATCAGTTCGTTCATGTCGACGATCACTTCACCCGTCTCCGGATGAACGACCTGCTGGAAGGAAATGCGGCCGACGATGCGGTCGAACAATTCCTCGATGACTTCCTTGCCGTCGCGGATCTCTTCCGCCCAGACGCCTTTGTCGGTGCCGCAGTCTTGCTGGCGGACGATGACGTCTTGCGCGACGTCGACGAGGCGGCGGGTGAGATAACCGGAGTCGGCGGTGCGGAGCGCGGTATCGGCGAGACCTTTGCGGGCACCGTGCGTCGAGATGAAGTACTCGAGTACGGTGAGGCCTTCGCGGAAGTTCGACTTGATCGGCAACTCGATGATCCGGCCGGACGGGTTCGCCATCAGACCGCGCATCCCGGCGAGCTGGGTGATCTGCGATACGTTACCGCGCGCACCGGAGTGCGCCATCATGTAAATCGGGTTGTAGCGGTCCAGCGAGCCCATCAGCACAGACGTGATCTCGTCTTTTGCTTTCGACCAGACGGAGATGACGCGGTCATAGCGCTCGTCGTCGGTGATCAGGCCGCGGCGGAACTGCTTGGTGACCGATGCGACTTTCTCTTCCGCTTGCGTGATGATCTCATACTTCGCCGACGGCACGATGATGTCGGCCACGGAGATGGTGATCCCGGCTCTGGTCGAGAACTTGAACGCCATCGCCTTGATTCTGTCGAGCGTCTCCGAAGTGATCGTCGTTCCATAGCGGCGGAAGCATTCCGCGATAATCTGTCCGATGTAGCCTTTGACGACTGCCGACTGCGGTTCCATCGCAGCAGCTGCCGCACGGAAGTCGGACGACTTGTCGAAGATAAAGAACTCATCCGGAGTCCCTTTGAGCAGGTTCTCCTTCTTCGCGGAGTTGATGTACGGGAAGTCGGCCGGGAAGATTTCGTTGAAGACGATCTTGCCCGGGGTGGTGATCAGGTATGAATCATGCTGCTGCGGAGTGAACGAGGTCTTGCCGAGCACTTTCGCCGGGATGATGATCCGGGTGTGCAGCGACACTTGACCCATGTCGTACGCGAGCAGCGCTTCTGTCGTCGAGTGGAACACGCGTCCTTCGCCCGGTTCGCCTACGCGGTCCATGGTCAGGTAGTACGAGCCGAGAACCATGTCCTGCGTCGGGGTGACGACCGGTTTGCCGTCTTTCGGGTTGAGGATGTTGTGTGCTGCCAGCATCAGGAGGCGCGCTTCTGCCTGCGCTTCTGCGGAGAGCGGAACGTGCACAGCCATCTGGTCGCCGTCAAAGTCGGCGTTGTATGCCGTACAGACGAGCGGATGCAGTTTGATCGCGCGGCCTTCGACCAGCGTCGGTTCGAACGCCTGGATGCCCAGACGGTGCAAGGTTGGTGCGCGGTTGAGCAGCACCGGATGCTCCCTGATCACCTCTTCGAGCACATCCCAGACTTCTGCCGAGACGCGTTCGACTTTGCGCTTCGCGCTCTTGATGTTGTGCGCGAGGCCTTTGGCGACCAGTTCCTTCATGACGAACGGCTTGAACAGCTCGAGCGCCATCTCTTTCGGCAGACCGCACTGGTACATGCGCAGGTGCGGACCGACGACGATAACGGAACGGCCGGAGTAGTCGACGCGCTTCCCGAGCAGGTTCTGACGGAAGCGGCCCTGCTTCCCTTTCAGCATGTGCGAGAGGGATTTGAGCGGACGGTTGCCAGGACCCGTGACCGGACGGCCGCGGCGGCCGTTGTCGATCAGCGCGTCTACCGCTTCCTGCAGCATCCGCTTCTCGTTTTGTACGATGATGTCCGGAGCTCCGAGGTCAAGCAGACGCTTGAGACGGTTGTTCCGGTTGATCACGCGGCGATACAGGTCGTTCAAGTCGGAGGTCGCGAAGCGGCCGCCGTCGAGCTGGACCATCGGGCGCAGTTCCGGCGGGATGACCGGGAGCACGTCGAGGATCATCCAAGACGGCGCGTTGGTCGAAGTGCGGAACGCTTCCATGACTTCCAGACGCTTGATCGCACGGTTGCGGCGCTGGCCTTGCGCAGTCTTCAGCTCTTCTTTGAGCTGCACGACTTCTTTCTCGACTTCGACTTGGAGCAGAAGCTTTTTGATCGCTTCAGCACCCATGCCGGCTTCGAATGCGTAGCCGTATTTTTCGCGGTACGAACGGTATTCCTTCTCGGAGAGCAGCTGCTTGTATTCAAGCGGCGTATCGCCGGCGGAAGTTACCACGTAGGAGGCGAAATAGATGACTTCCTCGAGCGAGCGCGGGCTCATGTCGAGCACGAGGCCCATGCGGCTCGGGATGCCTTTGAAGTACCAGATATGGGAGACCGGGGCAGCAAGTTCGATGTGCCCCATACGCTCCCGACGGACTTTGGCCCGCGTGACTTCGACACCGCAGCGGTCACAGACGACGCCTTTATAGCGAACGCGCTTGTACTTGCCGCAATGACATTCCCAGTCACGGGTGGGTCCGAAGATTTTTTCGCAGAACAGACCTTCTTTTTCAGGCTTGAGGGTCCGGTAGTTGATCGTCTCAGGTTTCTTGACTTCCCCGTGCGACCACGAGCGGATCTTTTCCGGGGATGCCAACCCGATCTTCATATACTCAAAGTTGTTGACGTCCAACAAGGGGCCTACCTCCCTTTCCGTTCTTACTCGTCAGCGACTTCACGAGCGGACAGATTCAGGTTGAGCTTCTCGCCCGAATCATCGTCTTCGTCGCTTTCACGCATCACGATCTCTTGCTCATCTTCCGAGAGGATCTTCACATCCATACCCAGGGACTGAAGCTCCTTGATCAACACTTTGAACGATTCGGGCACGCCCGGTTCCGGAACGTTTTCCCCTTTGACGATCGCTTCATATGTCTTCACGCGGCCGACCACATCGTCAGACTTGACGGTGAGGATCTCTTGCAGGGTGTACGCAGCGCCGTATGCTTCCAGCGCCCATACCTCCATCTCACCGAAGCGCTGACCGCCGAACTGCGCCTTACCGCCCAGCGGCTGCTGGGTAACGAGGGAGTACGGGCCGGTGGAGCGGGCATGAATCTTGTCATCGACCAAGTGGTGAAGCTTCAGCATGTATACACAGCCGACGGTGACGCGGTTCTCAAACGGTTCGCCGGTACGGCCATCGTAGAGCACCTGTTTGCCGTCGCGCGGGAGGCCAGCTTCTTCAAGCGTGTCGAACACGTCCGTCTCGCGGGCGCCGTCGAAGACCGGCGTCGCAACGGAGATGCCGAGGTAGCGGGCTGCCATCCCCAAGTGGGTCTCGAGGACCTGCCCGATGTTCATCCGGGACGGTACGCCCAGCGGGTTCAGCACGACCTGTACGGGAGTGCCGTCCGACAGGAACGGCATATCTTCCTCTGCCATGATGCGGGCCACGACGCCTTTGTTCCCGTGGCGGCCTGCCATCTTGTCACCTTCGGAGATCTTGCGCTTCTGTGCGATGTAAACGCGCACCAGTTGGTTGACGCCCGGCGGCAGTTCGTCGCCGTTGTCGCGGGTGAAGACTTTGACGTCGACGATGATGCCGGCGCCGCCGTGCGGTACGCGCAGCGAGGTGTCGCGCACTTCGCGCGCCTTCTCACCGAAGATCGCGTGCAGCAGGCGCTCTTCCGCAGTCAGTTCGGTCACGCCCTTCGGCGTCACTTTCCCGACCAGGATGTCCCCGGCTTCGATCTCCGCACCGACGCGGATGATGCCGCGCTCGTCGAGGTTCTTCAGCGCTTCATCGCCGACGTTCGGGATGTCGCGGGTGATCTCTTCCGGCCCCAGCTTGGTGTCGCGGGCTTCTGCTTCGTACTCCTCGATGTGCAGCGAGGTGTACACGTCTTCTTTGACCAGCTTCTCGGAGAGCAGGATGGCGTCCTCGTAGTTGTAACCTTCCCAGGTCATAAACGCGACGATGACGTTCTTGCCGAGCGCGAGTTCGCCGGAGTCGGTCGCCGGACCGTCCGCGATGATGTCGCCGCGCTTGATGTGCTCACCGGCTGCCACGATCGGGCGCTGGTTGATGCAGGTGCCTTGGTTGGAGCGGGTGAATTTCAAAAGTTTATATTTATGCAGGTCGCCATTGACGAGTCTGCCATCGATCTCTTTCTGTTCGCGGATCCACACTTCGTTGGCTGCCACGCGCTCGACGAGACCGGTGTGCTTAGAGACAACGGTGGAGCCGGAGTCTTTCGCCGCCTTGTGCTCCATGCCGGTGCCGACGAACGGCGCCTGCGGCTTGAGCAGCGGAACGGCCTGACGTTGCATGTTCGATCCCATCAGCGCGCGGTTCGCGTCGTCGTTCTCGAGGAACGGGATGCACGCGGTCGCGACCGATACGACCTGCTTCGGCGAAACGTCCATGTAGTCGACGCGCTCCGGAGCGAGCAGCAAAGTCTCTTCCTTGAAGCGGACGATGACTTGGTCATCGGTGATCTTGCCCGTCTCATCGAGGCCGATGTTCGCCTGTGCGATGACGTAGTTGTCCTCTTCGTCTGCCGTCAGATAGTCGATCTGCTCGGTGACACGGAGGGTCTCCGGGTCTACACGGCGGTACGGTGTTTCGATAAAACCGTACTCGTTGATGCGCGCATAGGTGGAGAGGTAGTTGATCAGACCGATGTTCGGACCTTCCGGGGTCTCGATCGGGCACATGCGGCCGTAGTGAGAGTGGTGGACGTCGCGGACTTCGAAGCCTGCGCGCTCACGGGTCAAACCGCCCGGGCCGAGTGCGGACAGACGGCGCTTGTGCGTGAGTTCCGCCAGCGGGTTGGTCTGGTCCATGAACTGGGACAGCTGCGAGGAGCCAAAGAACTCCTTGATCGCCGCGATGACCGGACGGATGTTGATCAGCGCTTGCGGCGTGATCGCATTCGCGTCCTGGATCGACATGCGCTCACGAACGACGCGCTCCATGCGGGACAGACCGATGCGGAACTGGTTGGTCAAAAGCTCGCCAACAGAACGCAGACGGCGGTTCCCCAGATGGTCGATGTCGTCGGTGGAGCCGACGCCATGCAGCAGGTTGATGAAATAGGAGATCGACGCCAGAATGTCAGCCGGTGTGACATGCTTGACGTTCTTGTCGATGTTTGCGTTGCCGATAACCTTGATCACCTTGCCGTCTTCGCGCGGGGAGAAGATGCGGATCTCCTGCACGTTGATCAGCTCTTCCTGCACGACACCAGACGTGGACTTGTACTCCTCGTGGTTGATGTCGCCTTCCAGCCACGGGAGGATCTTGTCGAGCAGGCGGCGGTCGAGGACCTGACCTGCTTCCGCGATGATCTCGCCGGTGCTTTGGTCGATCAGGGTCTCTGCGAGACGCTGGCCGAGCAGACGGTTCTTAATATGTAACTTCTTGTTGATCTTGTAGCGGCCGACATTTGCCAAGTCGTAGCGCTTCGGATCGAAGAAGCGGGAAATCAGCAAGTTGCGGGCATTTTCCAACGTCGGCGGTTCTCCCGGGCGAAGGCGCTCATAGATTTCAAGCAGGGCCTTCTCGGAGTTCTCCGTGTTGTCCTTGTCCAGCGTGTTGCGCAGATATTCATCTTCGCCCAACAGGTTCAGGATCTCTGCGTCGGTGGAGAAACCAAGCGCACGCAAAAGCACCGTCACAGGGATTTTCCGTGTCCGGTCGATCCGTACGTAGATGATGTCCTTCGCGTCCGTCTCCAACTCCAGCCAAGCACCGCGGTTCGGGATGACAGTGGCGGTGTACGCCTTCTTCCCGTTTTTATCAATCTTGGTATTGAAGTAGACGCTTGGGGAACGAACCAACTGAGAAACGATGACGCGCTCGGCGCCGTTGATGATGAACGTGCCAGTCTCGGTCATCAGCGGGAAATCACCCATAAAGACTTCCTGCTCTTTGACTTCCCCAGTTTCACGGTTGATGAGACGCACCTTGACACGCAGCGGTGCAGCGTATGTAACGTCGCGCTCCTTCGATTCGTCGACCGAATACTTCGGATCACCCAAGCTGTAGTCTACAAACTCCAGCAAAAGGTTGCCCGTAAAGTCAGAGATCGGCGAGATGTCTTGGAACATTTCCCGCAGTCCCTCATCGAGGAAGTTCTGGTAGGACTTTTGCTGAATCTCGATCAGATTCGGCAGTTCCAATACTTCTTCCAGACGCGCATAAGTTCTACGCTGCCTTTTGCCGTATTGCACGAGTTGTCCCTTCAAATCTGTCACCCCTCATACCTTTGATCCACACACTCGCTCGCACCCAAAAAAATAAAATGCGATACGTTATGTAAACACATTTCGAAAAACCACGTAATATTTAGTCGTTACCAAAATACCCGCGAATTATTCAAGGAATCTTTCCAGAAAACAGGTGTTGATTCATGAAAAACTGCGCATGGGGGCACTTTGGCAGTATGCATTTCATAACTATACTACAATGGAAAAACAGTGTCAACCTAGAAGCTTCTTACTTCGCCAAAACTCCTTGACAGCGAAAAATCCGAAACCCGGCGTCCCGAGCCACGTCTTCCACCGAGTCAAACAGCTCTTCGAGCTTTTTCTTCGCAGACGGCGCACCTTGCTTCTTTTGAATGACCACCCACAGCTCGCCGCCCGCGGTGAGGTGTTCGGCCGCTCCTTCGAAGATCGAGTGCACCACCGCTTTGCCGGCGCGGATCGGCGGATTGGTCAGGATCACATCGAATTTCTCAGCGGCCACTTTTTCAAAACGGTCGCTGACGATCGCCTTCGCACCTGGCGCCAAGTTCTGGTCGATATTTTTTTGCGCCAGTTCCACCGCACGTTCATTGACATCGACCATGGTGACCTCACCGCTTTCGGCCAACAGCGCCGCCGTGATCCCGATCGGCCCATAGCCGCAGCCGACATCGAGAACTTTCGCGCCTGCCGGAATCTCCATCGTCTCAATCAACAGCTGGCTGCCGAAATCGACGCCGCCTTTGGAGAAAACGCCGGCATCGGTCCAAAACGTGAGATTGAACCCGCGCAAGGTAACGCGGATGGTGCGGATGTCGTGTTCCACATTCGGCTGATTGGTAAAATAATGATCGCCCACGAACACACCTCCCAATGTATACTTTGCCCAATTCCTTCATTATCTAGTAGTGGGAAAACTTCATAAAAAAAGCACCCTGCAACGAGGCAAGGTGCTTCTTTCGCCGAAAGGGCAATTACTTAACTTCAACAGACGCGCCAGCTTCTTCGAGCTTCGCTTTGATGGAGTCAGCTTCTTCTTTGGAAACTTTCTCTTTCAGAGCTTTCGGAGCGTTGTCAACGATTTCTTTTGCTTCTTTCAGGCCCAGGCCGGTCAGTTCGCGAACAACTTTGATAACGTTGATCTTGGAAGCGCCAGCGGAGGTCAGGATAACGTCGAATTCGGATTGCTCTTCAACAGCTGCGCCGCCAGCAGCGCCGCCAGCCATAACCATCGGAGCTGCAGCAGTTACGCCGAATTCTTCTTCGATTGCTTTTACCAGGTCGTTCAGTTCGAGAACGGACATGCCTTTAATGGCTTCAATGATTTGCTCTTTAGACATTAGAGAGACCTCCTAGAAATGGTGTATTAGTTGTGGTGCGTAGCAGTTACGCTTGCTCTTTCTGGTCAGCAATCTGAGATACAGCGTATGCCAGGTTGCGCATCGGAGCTTGAAGGACGCTAAGCAGCATGGAAAGCAGACCTTCGCGGTTCGGCAGTTCTGCCAGAGCCGTTACTTCTTCCAGGCCGATGACCTTACCCTCAACGATACCAGCTTTCAGTTCCAGAGCTTTGTGCTCTTTCGCGAAAGTGTTGAGGATTTTTGCCGGTGCTACAACATCGTCAGTGGAGAACGCGATTGCGTTCGGGCCGGTCAGGTATTGGTTGACTTCGCCCAGGTTGACTTGTTCAGCTGCACGACGGGTCATGGTGTTCTTCAGAACGCGGAACTCGATACCTGCTTCGCGCAGACGCTTACGCAGTTCGGTCGCTTCCGCCACGGTCAGACCGCGGTAGTCAGCGATGATCGTGGACTTGGAGTTCTGAAGCTTCTCAGCAATCTCATTGACGAGAGCTACTTTTTCCTCACGGATTCCCATTCGTTACACCTCCTGTGTGCTTCTTAATCAAGAAGAAAACCCCCGCAGACAGTCTACGAGGGCATAAGTTACCTAGTTAAAGGTGAAACTTCTTGATCCTCGGCAGGACTTTAAGTCAAGTGACCTTGACACCTGCTGTCTGCGGTTCGTTGTTATTCACTTCGCAACAGAAGCTATATTATCATGCTTGACCGCGAAAGTCAAAGCATATTGCACGCATTCTTTTGTGGTACTTATTGCAGGTTGACTTTTACGCCCGGGCCCATGGTGGAGGACACGGTTACGTTGCGCATGTACTGGCCTTTCGCGGAAGCCGGTTTCGCTTTTTGCAGGGTGTCAACCAGCGTGTTGAGGTTCTCGATCAGCTTGTCGGATTCGAAGGATACTTTGCCGATCGGTGCGTGGATGTTACCCGCACGGTCAACGCGGTATTCGATCTTACCAGCTTTGATCTCGTTTACAGCTTTGGTCACGTCGAAAGTGACGGTACCGGTCTTCGGGTTCGGCATGAGGCCTTTCGGACCCAGCACGCGACCCAGTTTACCAACCGAAGCCATCATGTCCGGAGTTGCGACGACAGCGTCGAAATCGAACCAGCCTTGGTTGATCTTGTTGATCATGTCTTCATCGCCAACGAAGTCTGCGCCTGCAGCTTCCGCTTCTTTCGCCTTGTCACCTTTCGCGAACACGAGAACGCGAGATACTTTACCGGTGCCATGCGGCAGAACGACTGCACCGCGGATTGCCTGGTCAGCTTTCTTCGGGTCAACGCCCAGACGGAAAGCAACTTCGACAGTTTCGTCGAACTTTGCAACAGCGGTCTTCTTTACGAGTTCGATCGCCTCAGCCACGTCGTACTGAGTATCGCGATCAACGAGCTTCACAGCTTCAGCGTATTTCTTGCCTACTTTTGCCATTGATCTTTCCTCCTTATGTGGTAATGACGGTACAAAGTAACCTCCCACGAATAAGGGTTGGCAGAGACCCGCCAACCCGACGAAGAAACGAAGCTAATGCAAGTGATTAGTCTTCGATTACGATGCCCATAGAGCGTGCGGTGCCTTCAACCATGCGCATTGCAGCTTCCACAGATGCAGCGTTGAGGTCAACCATTTTGGATTCAGCGATTTCGCGAACCTTGTCACGCTTAACAGTTGCAACTTTCTTCTTGTTCGGTTCGCCGGAACCGGACTCGATGCCTGCTGCTTTTTTCAGCAGAACAGCTGCCGGCGGAGTCTTCGTTTCGAAAGTAAAGGAACGGTCTTCATAAACCGTGATGACAACCGGGATAATCAGGCCTGCCTGTTCAGCGGTACGAGCGTTGAACTCTTTGCAGAAGCCCATGATGTTTACCCCAGCCTGACCAAGCGCCGGACCTACCGGCGGAGCAGGGGTGGCCTTTGCTGCCGGAATTTGCAGCTTCACGATTTTGGTAACTTTTTTAGCCACTACGTCCACCTCCTTCTTCACAAGATGTGGTCAACGGGACTAGCCCTCCCACTAAAATTGGCCCATGATGGGTGAGATCACAGACCAACGCAATACCAGACAAGATTATAACTTCTCCACCTGTTCGAAGTCAAGCTCAAGTGGGGTTTCGCGTCCGAACATAGAGACCAGAACTTTGAGCTTCTGCTTGTCCTCTTGGATCTCCTCGATCGAACCCACAAAGTTTGCAAACGGCCCTTCGACGATGCGAACGGCTTCTTTGAGGGTATAATCCACCTTTTTGCGAGTCTCATCCACACCCATAGACTTAAGGATGGTCTTGACTTCAGACGGCAACAGAGGAGTCGGCTTGGAACCAGCCCCAGCGGATCCGACAAAGCCTGTTACACCTGGTGTGTTGCGCACGACGTACCAAGAATCGTCGGTCATGATCATCTCCACGAGCACGTAGCCCGGGAAGACCTTGCGCATTACCGATTTCTTCTTGCCGTTTTTGATCTCCGTTTCCTCTTCGACAGGGACGAGGACACGGAAAATCTTGTCTTCCATCTCCATCGAATGCACGCGCTTTTCAAGGTTGGTTTTCACCTTGTTTTCGTAACCAGAGTAGGTATGCACGACATACCAGCGTTTCTCCAATTGTTCCATGTACGCGAGGGCAGGATGCCCTTCCCCCCTTGTTTGGTGAAAAGTTACTGTGTCTTGTTACGCTCCCAGCCCAATCATCTTGAGCAGGTAGCTGATCCCGAGGTCAAAACCAAAGACCAACAGGATGATGAAGATACACGTCCCCATGACCACCATCGTATAGCTCGTAAGCTCTTTGCGGTTGGGCCAGCGAACGCGCTTCAGCTCGCCCCACGCGTCCTTGAAAAACTGGACGGAGCGCTTGAAAAAGCCGGGGCGTGTTTGTTTCTGTTCACCTGCAACAGAACTAGCCATGTGTGATTTCCCCCTTAAAAAAGGGCACCATTAGCGAGTTTCACGGTGCGCAGTATGAGTGTTGCAGAACTTGCAAAACTTCTTCAACTCGATGCGGTCGGGGTTGTTCTTCTTATTCTTTTTGGTGATGTAGTTGCGTTGCTTGCAATCGGTGCAAGCCAGGGTCACGTTAACTCGCATCTATGACACCTCCTAGCTGGATGCTCTAAATATCAAAACTTGTCCATTCTCATGGATACCCATATAAATTTAGCACAACGCCTAGTTGATGTCAACCGAACTGCCTTGATACTAGGATTGACAACAAAGCCCACCGTTAAACCGCTCCCGCAGGCGGGCAACAAAAAAAGACAGGCTGTGAAGCAGCCCGCCTCTTCTCTTCTTCAATCAATCAAATAACGTCCCGAATCTCCAAATAGCGTTCCAATTTGCGTTTCACCCGCTGCAGCGCATTGTCGATCGACTTGACGTGGCGTTTCAAGTCGACGGCGATCTCCTGATAGGATCGTCCGTCGAGGTAGAGCATAAGCACTTTGCGCTCCAAATCGCTCAATATCTCGCCCATTCGCACCTCGATGTCATCAAACTCTTCCTGGTTGATGATCAGCTCCTCCGGGTCGGTGACACGGGAGCCGCAGATCACATCGAGCAGCGTACGATCCGAATCTTCATCGTAGATCGGCTTGTCCAAGGAAACGTATGAATTCAAAGGAATGTGCTTCTGACGCGTCGCCGTCTTGATCGCCGTAATGATCTGACGGGTGATGCACAGTTCAGCAAAAGCCTTGAAGGAAGCCAGCTTGTCATCGCGGAAGTCGCGGATCGACTTGTATAAGCCGATCATGCCTTCCTGCACGATGTCCTCGCGATCCGCCCCGATCAGAAAATAGGAGCGGGCCTTGGCCCGTACGAAGTTTTTGTATTTATGGATCAAATGTTCAAGCGCTTCGTCATCGCCCTGTCGCACAAGTTCGACCAAGTCTTCATCAGACATCGCTTCAAGTTCATGCTGCACTTGACCTGTAGGAATGCTTGTCAACTCTCATCCCTCCGACTATGAGGCGTAGCGCCATGATGACCCCATTATACTTTATGTAATCTAGCAGGGTCAATTACTAACTTCCGTCATTTCCTCCTCCAAAATTTGAACAGTTTTTGAACAAAGAAAAAACCGCCGGAAGTTTGGAGCTTCGACGGTCTATCCCCGCCGCCATTTTTCGAACATCTCCCGCACTTGCGGCGAGAGATGATCGTCGATGACGTTGCGCGTATTGTTTTGTTTCTCCACGTTTTCCCGGATCTGGCGCTTGGCGTTCTTCACATCGGTCTTCAGCTCGCGGGCGGTGATACGAAGCGCCCCGCCCCCGAACGTGACCTGCTGCTCGACATAGTCGCCCGTCGCCACATAGATGTGCATTCTGACCTTCTCGCGCAGGAGCTCGTACACCAGGCGCTCGATCAGCTCGTCGGCCGTCTCCTCCTGCTTGGAATAGAGGATCCTGATGCCGGCGATGACCTCTTCGCTCTGCCCCCCCGAAGCGAGGTGCGCGTCAAACACGATGATCACCTCGCGTCCGGTGAACGCTTTGTATTCTTTGAGGTCATCGATCAGCTTGTCGCGCGCCGCTTCGAGCCGCTCGTATTTCAATTCGCGAAGCTCCGGCCAGTCGCCGATGATGTTGTACCCGTCAACAATCAGGACTTCACGCATGAGCGGTCAGCCAACTTACTTCTTTTCGCCGCGCTGGCGGAGCACTTCGTAGAGCAGGATGCCGGTCGCCACGCCGGCGTTCAGCGACTGGACTTGTCCGATCATCGGCAGGCGCACCAGATAGTCGCAGCGCTTTTTGACCACTTCGCCGAGTCCTTTGCCTTCATTGCCGATCACGAGCACGGTCGGACCGGTCATTTCGACCTGGTGGTACATGTTCTCGCCGTCCACGTCGGTGCCGACCACCCAATAGCCGTCTTTTTTCAGCTGTTCGATCGTCTGCGAGATGTTGGCGACGCGGGCGACCGGCACATGTTCGATCGCGCCTGCCGACGCTTTCGCCACCGTGGCGGTCAGCGGCACGGCGCGGCGCTTCGGAATGATCACGCCGTGTGCGCCGACCCCGTCTGCCGTCCGCAGGATCGAGCCGAGGTTGTGCGGGTCTTCGATCTCATCGAGCACGACGATCAGGCCCGGGCGCGGCGAGTTGTTGGCCGCTGCGACGATCACGTCGAGCTCCACATACTCTTTCGCCGCGATGTAGGCGATGATCCCCTGATGGTTGCGCCCTTCGGCGATCTGGTCGAGCTTGGCGCGCGGCACGCTCTGGATGATGATGTTCTTCGCGCGCGCTTTGCCGAGCAGTTCGGTGATCGAGCCCTGTGCGCCTTCCGCGACGAGGATCTTGTTGATCTCACGCCCCGAGCGCAGCGCCTCCATCACCGGATGGCGCCCTTCCACCTGCTCGTTGCCGCCGTCAAACGACACTTGCTCGCGCTCGATGCGCTCTGCGCGCACGACGCGTTCCCGGTCGCGGTCTGCTGCCGGTCCGCGGCGCTCCGCCTGCGGGCCTTTGCGCTCCGGTGCCCGGCGCTCTCCACCGGCTGCGCGTCCTGCGCCCGGTCCTTTGCGGTCTGCTGTGCCCGGCCCTTTGCGTCCGCGCGGTGCTTTGTCTCTCGTGTTCTTTCTTACCATATCAATTCATCCCTTTTCGGTTAGTGTCTAGGTCGGTTGGTTCGTTTCATCCAAAAGCCAATTGATCGCCGCGCCTGATAACTCATGCAGGCGGTTATACTCGCCGCGCAGATAGAGATAGCCCAACAGGCTCTCGAATCCGGTCGCGTGACGGTAGTCGATCAAGTTGCCGTTTTTCGGGGAGGAGCCCGATTTGGCGTTGCGTCCGCGCTTGACGATCGACAGCTCCTCTTCGCTCAAGCCCGGCATGAGCATGTGCAGCACATCGGACTGCGCCTTGGCTTTGACAAACTTGGTGGCGAACTTGTGCAGGCGGTCCGGCTTCATCTCGCCGCTTTGCAAGAGATGCTCGCGGATGATGATCTCCCAGACCGCATCGCCCATGTAGGCGAGGGCAAGGCCGGTCATCTCGTGCGGCTTCTTGACCGGTTTGGCTGCCGCATCGAACAGCCCCTGCACGCCGCTTGCAGTTCGCACTTCTACTTCTTCTGCCATGTTATCACTTCCGTTTCCAGCGCACACCCTGCGGCGTGTCTTCCAGCACGATGCCCATCGCGGTCAGCTCTTCGCGGATCTCGTCGGCACGGGCCCAGTTTTTCGACGTGCGGGCTTCGTTGCGCTCTTGGATCAACGCATCCACCTGCGCATCCAGCCCGGCTTCCTCATCGGCCGGCGCCAGCGCCAGCACCGCGAGGAACTCTTCGATCAGCTGCAGATACGCAAGCAGCGCCCCGCGCTCCACCTGCTCACCCCGCAGATACACATTGGCATCCGACACGAGGTCAAAGATCGCCGTGATCGCATCGGCGGAGTTGAAATCGTCGTTCATCGCCGCTTCAAATGCCGCGCGGTATTTGTCAGCGTCCACAGTATCAGCATGACCTTCCGCTGCGCTCTCTACTCGGTGTTTCAGGTTCAGCATCGCCGTCGTGATCCGCTCATAGCCTGCCTTCGCATTCTCCGCCAGCTCTTCGGAAAAATTGACCGGGTTGCGGTAGTGCGCCGACAAGAGCAGGAAGCGCAGCACCGACCCGTCATATTTTTGCAGCAGGTCGCGGGCGGTCAGGAAATTGCCGGTCGACTTGGACATCTTCTCATTGCCGAGGTTCACAAAAGCGTTGTGCATCCAATAGGTGGCGAACGGCTTGTGCGTGCAAGCTTCCGTCTGGGCCAGCTCATTCTCATGGTGCGGGAAGGTCAGGTCGACGCCGCCGCCATGGATGTCGATCTGCTCGCCGAGGTATTTCATGCTCATCGCGGAGCACTCGATGTGCCAGCCCGGGCGGCCCGGACCCCACGGCGACTCCCAGGCGATCTCACCTTGCTTCGCCGATTTCCACAGCGCAAAGTCGGTCTGGTGGCGCTTCAGGTCGCTCACTTCCACGCGGGCTCCGGCGATCAGGTTCTCCAGCGTCTGGCCGGACAGCTTGCCGTAACCTTCGAACGTCGTCGTGTCAAAATAGACATCGCCTTGCGCTTCGTAGGCATGGCCGCGCGAGATCAGGTCCTCGATAAAAGCGATGATCTCCCCCATCTCTTCGGTCACCCGCGGATGGGCGGTGGCGCGGCGCACATGCAGCGCGTCCGCATCGGCATAGTAGCTGTCGATGTATTTGTCGGCGACTTCCTGCGGCGTCAGACCCTCTTCTTGACCGCGCTTGATGATCTTGTCATCGACATCGGTAAAGTTCTGCACATAATTGACTTCATAACCTTTATATTCAAAATAGCGGCGGATCATATCGAACACGACGAACGGCCGCGCATTGCCAATATGAAAATAGTTATAGACGGTCGGGCCGCACACGTACATTTTGACTTTGCCAGGCTCCAAGCTTTGAAACGGCTCTTTTTGACGTGTCAATGAGTTATAGACTTGTATTGACATCGCGCACTCCTCCTTCTTGTCTGCGTAGTGTTTCCAATTCGTGCTTCAAGTCATCGATCTGTTGCTGCAGCTGTTTGATCTGTTCGGCCACAGGGTCGGGCAAGTTGCACTGCTCCATATCGTCCACGCGACGGCCGTCCTGAATGACCACTTTGCCCGGGATGCCGACCACCGTTGAGTTGGGCGGCACTTCGCGCAGCACGACCGACCCGGCGCCGATTTTCGAGCCTGCGCCGATCGTGAACGATCCGAGCACTTTTGCGCCCGATGCGACCAGCACATTGTCGCCGAGCGTCGGATGGCGTTTGCCTTTCTCTTTGCCCGTGCCGCCCAGCGTCACACCCTGATACAGCGTGCAGTCATTCCCGATCTCCGCCGTCTCCCCGATCACCACAGCCATCCCATGGTCGATGAACAGGCGACGTCCGATCGTCGCTCCCGGATGGATCTCGATCCCGGTCACCCAGCGCGCCAGTTGCGAGTTCAGGCGGGCCAGTGTGCGCAGGTTGGCTTTCCACAGCCAATTGGACAGGCGATACGCCCATATCGCGTGCAGCCCCGAGTAGGTCAACACCACTTCCAATGCGGACCGCGCCGCCGGGTCACGGTCAAAAATGACTTGGATATCTTCGCGCATCCGTCTGAACATGACCATCCACTCCTCCCCAAATAAAAAACCGCCTCTGCCGATAGACAGAGACGGTCGATATGCCGTGGTTCCACTCTGCTTGACGCCTTGCATGATGCTTTTCACCAAAAGCGTCCGCTTCTGCACCTGCTAACGGAGGTGAACCGTCGGGCATTTCCTCCCGCAAACCGCAAGGCGCATTCAAGCAGCCGTCTCCTCGCAACCGCTCTCACCCGCGAGTGCTGCTTCAAAAGCGCTCACGGCGGTGCTCTCTGTCAGGGCGTGCTTCTCTACTTCTTCCTTGCGCATGATCTTTTGGATCTTGCCTTTTCTGTCTCTCTATCCTAACAAAAGCTTACAGTTCGATCAACTTCCCGATGCGCTCCGCCACTTTTGCCTGGCCGAGCAGCGCGAGGGTCTGGTTGAGGTCGCGGCCGTGCAGCTGGCCGGTCGCCGCCACGCGGGTCGGCATGAACAGCCCTTTGCCTTTGATGCCGGTCTCTTTTTGCACTTCTTTCAGCGCCGCTTGGATCGTGTCGGCGGTGTACGTTTCCAGCGCCAGCACTTTGTCGCGGAACGCTTTCAGCACGATCGGAGCCGTCTCTTCCGCCAAGACCGCTTGCGCTTCTTCATCGTATGCAACTCCATCGGTGAAGAACATCTCCGACAGGGTCACAATTTCTGAAACGGCGAGCATCCCGTCTTTGTACAGGGCGACGAGCTGCGCGACCCATGCGCGGTCGAAGTCGGTGCCGATGCGGCCGGCCGACTGCAGGAACGGGATGGCGAGGTCGACGATGCGGTCGAGGTCGGCCGCCTTGATGTACTGGCCGTTCATCCACGCCAGCTTGTCTTTGTCAAAAATCGCTCCGGACTTGGACACGCGGTCGAAGGAGAACTGTTCGACCAGTTCGTCCAGCGAGAAGATCTCCTGCTCAACGGTCGGGGACCAGCCCAGCAGCGCCAGGAAGTTGTTAATCGCTTCCGGCAGGTAGCCGAGCTCTTCGTACTGCTCGATGAATTGAACGATCGACTCGTCGCGCTTGGACAGCTTCTTGCCGGTCTCGTTCAGGATCAGGGGCAGGTGCGCGAACTCCGGCTGCGTCCAGCCGAACGCTTCGTAGATCATCAGCTGGCGCGGGGTGTTGGAGAGATGCTCTTCACCGCGTGCGACGTGGGTGATCTTCATCAGCGCATCATCGACGGTGACGGCAAAGTTGTAGGTCGGGATGCCGTCCGATTTGACGATGACAAAATCGCCGATGCCGTTCGATTCGAATTCCACCGTGCCGCGGATCATGTCATGGAAGGAGTAGATCTTGTCTTCCGGCACGCGGAAACGGATCGTCCGCTTGCGGCCGGCGCTCTCGTGCTGCGCGCGGTCTTCCGCCGTCAGATGGCGGCATTTGCCGAGGTAGCGCGGCAGTTCGCCTTTGGCCATCAGCTCTTCGCGCTCCGCTTCCAGCTCTTCTTCCGTGCAGTAGCAGGCGTACGCTTGTCCGCTTTCCAGCAGCCGGTCGATGCGCTGCTGGTAGATGTCGAGGCGCTCCATGCAGGAGTACGGGCCGTATTCGCCGCCCGCTTCCGGGCCTTCATCCCAGTTCAGGCCGAGCCAGCGGAAGCCTTTCATAAAGCCTTGCTCCGCGTTCTCTTTGTTGCGCGCCTGGTCGGTGTCCTCGATGCGCAGGATGTAAGTGCCGCCGTGTTTCTTGGCGTACAGATAGTTGAACAGCGCGGTGCGCGCGCCGCCGATATGTAAATGTCCGGTCGGACTTGGTGCATAACGTAAACGTACCGTCATTGTCAGGACCCCCATGAAAAATAGATTCTACTCATTGTATCAGGTTTAGGATTGTTTGACGAGAAGCACCACCGCTTGGGCTGCCATGCCTTCTTCGCGGCCGACAAAGCCGAGTTTTTCGTTCGTCGTCGCTTTGACGTTGACCTGCCCGAGCTCCGCTTCCAGCTCGCGGGCGATCACGCCGCGCATCTCATCGATGTACGGACGCAATTTCGGACGCTCCGCCATCACAACACAGTCGAGGTTGGCCAGCGCATAGCCGCGCTCTTTGACCATGCCCCAGACGTGTTGGAGCAGCCGGACCGAGTCTGCCCCTTTGAAACGCGGGTCCGTATCCGGAAAATGCTTGCCGATATCGCCCTCGGCGATCGCGCCGAGCAGCGCGTCTTTGATCGCATGCAGCAAAACGTCCGCATCGGAATGGCCGAGCAGCCCTTTTTCATGTGGAATCAGCACACCGCCCAGGATCAGGTCGCGCCCTTCGACCAGTTGGTGCACATCATAGCCCATGCCCACTCGCATCATCGCACATGTTCCCCTTTCGCTTTCCATAACGCCTCGGCGATCACCAGATCGTCCGGCGTGGTGATTTTCAAATTGGTGTAGCGCCCTTCGACCATCTGCACCGACACGCCCGCCGCTTCGACGAGCGAGGCGTCATCGGTGCTGCTGCCGCCCGCCAGAAACGATCTCTGATGGGCAGCTTCCAGGATCGAGCGGTGAAACGCCTGCGGTGTGTGCACAGCAAACAGCTCACTGCGCGGCAACGTCTCTTGGACCCGCGTGCCTTCGACGCGCTTGATCGTGTCTTTGAGCGGCACGCCAAGCGTCGCCGCGCCGCCAGCTCGGGCTGCGGCCAGCACTTGCTCCACCTCTTCTGCGGTGACGAGCGGACGCGCCGCATCGTGGACGGCGACCAGTTCCGTCTGGCCATCCAAAGCGGCCAGTCCCTGCCGCACCGAGTCTTGCCGTTCCCGGCCCCCGGCGACGATCGCGCCGATTTTCGCAATGTCGTGCTCCCGGCACAACGTATGTACATACTCCCTATCATCTTCCGAGACGACGAGAACCATCCGATCGACTGCCGAACAGGCGGCGAGCGCCTGCAGCGTGCGGATCAGGATCGGTGCACCTGCCAGCGGCAGGTATTGTTTCTTGATGTCGCTGCCCATGCGCGAACCGCTGCCGGCCGCGACTACAATCACTTCTGTATGCATGGCACAATCCCCTCTTTCATCAGGAAAAAGCGCCGCACCACGAGGGTACGGCGCTCACATCGTTACAAAGCACGCTCCAGCATCTTCGGCTTGGCAAAAATCATCCGCCCGGCAGACGTCTGCAGCACCGAGGTCACCAGCACCTCGAGGCGGGTGCCGATGAAGTCGCGTCCGCCTTCGACGACGATCATCGTGCCGTCATCGAGGTAGCCGACCCCTTGGTTGTGCTCCTTGCCGTCTTTGATCACTTGGACGAAGATCTCTTCGCCGGGCAGTACGACCGGCTTCACCGCGTTGGCGAGATCGTTGATGTTCAGGACACCGACGCCTTGCAGTTCGCAGACTTTGTTCAGGTTGAAGTCGTTGGTGACGACCTTCCCGTTGATCTGCTTGGCGAGGCGCACCAGCTTGGAATCCACCTCTTGGATCTCCTCGAAGTCGATCTCCATGACCTGAACTTTGATCTTCAGCTCCTTCTGGATCTTGTTCAGGATGTCCAGCCCGCGGCGGCCGCGGTTGCGCTTGAGCACGTCGGACGAGTCGGCGATGTGCTGCAGCTCCTCCAGCACGAAAGACGGAATGACGAGCACGCCGTCGAGGAATTCTGTCTTCACGATGTCGGCGATGCGGCCGTCGATGATCACGCTCGTATCGAGGATCTTCGCTTCGCCCGGACGGTGCTTCTCTTCCGCCTTGGCCCTCTCTTTGCCGCCCAGCCGGCCGGGGAAGAAGTTCATCAAGTCTTCGCGTTTGGTGAAGAAGAAGCGATAGCCCATGTAGGCCAGCAACACGCTCGCGAAAAATTGAACGACGCTGCCGACGACCGGAATCAGCGCGATGGCCGGAGCCATCAGGTACGCAATGATAAGACCGAGAACCATCCCGAACGCGCCGGCGATCACGTCGGGGAACGGAGTTTTGATCATCTTCTCTTCGAACCATTTGATCAAGCTCACCGTATAATCAACGAACCAGCTCGTGGCCAGAATGAACAGCGAACCGCCCAGCACCGCTCCGAAGATCGGATGGACAAACGGGTTGATATCCAGCGAGATCAGACTGAACAGACCCGGTGCATACTGATAGCCAAGCACAATCCCGATCACGGCGAAAAACAGATGCACAATGCGTTTTAACACAGGAATGTCACCTCCATATCATGCATTATAGACAAGGAAACTGCTGTCAAAACGTCGCGTAAGAAAAGAAGACGTCCGATGACGTCTTTGATGAGTTCATAGTCCAGCATAACACAGATAGACCGGACAGTCAATTTTAAATGATCTATACTACCACAGCCAGACACGATTCGTCAATAAAAAGTCAAATTATGTCGAACCTGACGCCCAGCAACGGTCCGTACCCCATACATACGCAGAAAAGCCGCCAGGGTTTCATCCCTTCGCGGCTTTTCTGGCAGGTAATTTTTACTTGATCGATTTACTTCGCGATCGTTTCGTACGGATCTTCCACAACTTCCGTTTTTCGGGACTTCTTCTTACCGTTTTTTTTTAACACGCCGTACAGCGCGTAGCAAGCAAGCGGCAGGAAGATCAGCCGGTTCACGTATTGGGGCCAGAACATAAAGGTGGTCAGCACGATCAAGAGAATCAGCGGCACGATGTAGTACGCCGATTTCGGAATCCCGACTTTTTTGAAGTTGGGGTACTTGATGTTCGAGACCATCAGATAAGCGAGGAACACCATGAACAAGGGCAAGGTGATGTTCGGCGCCGGCAGCAGGCTATGATAGAGCGCCAGCGTGGCCAGCACACCGCCGGCTGCGGTGATCGGCAGGCCGATAAAATAGTTCGGCGAGCCGGTGGCGACGTTGAAGCGCGCGAGGCGCAGCGCGCCGCAGATCGGGAACACGGCGGTGATCACCGCGCCGATCCAGCCCATCTCGTTCAGCACCACGCCGTACATGATAAAGGCCGGTGCCACGCCAAACGAAATCACGTCGGACAGTGAGTCGAGCTCTTTGCCAAATTCGCTCTGTGCGTTCAGCATCCTTGCGACCCGGCCGTCCAGCCCGTCGAGCAGCATGCCGATGATGACCAGCAGGGCTGCCCAGTCGAAGTTGCCTTGGAATGCGACGATAATCGAAATAATACCTAAAAATAAGTTCCCGACGGTAAACATGCTCGGTAATGCGCGACGTACTAGCATAAGGTACGTACCTCCCTCTCCGACAGGCTAGATATGCCGATCGATAAACACCTGTTCGGAAATGCGTTTGAGCCCTTCTTTGATGGCGCGGGCCCGGACTTCACCGATGCCTTCGACATCATCGAGCTCTTCGATGCTCGCAGTTAAAATACGTGGCAGAGCGTTGAAAGTTTCAACCAAGTTTTCGATGACCGGCTGCGGGAGGCGCGGAATCTTGTTCAATATCCGGTATCCGCGCGACGAGACAGGCTCTTCGGTAATGTTAATGTTCCCCGAGTAGCCCAAAACTCTCACCAGCATGTTGCTTTCCAGCAAGTCATCCGAATTGAGCGCGTGCAGCTCTTGCAAAATATGGTGCGGCGTCACATCGAGGTCTCGGCAATAGTCCTTCACCAATAGATACGCTTCTTCATCCACTTTCGAGACCAATTCCTCGAGCTGCATCGAAATCAGACGGCCTTCCGTGCCGAGTTCGGTGATGTAGCGGCGAATCTCCGACTTGATGCGCAGCACCATCTCGATGCGCTGAATGACGAGCGCCACTTCATGCAGCGTGACCAGCTCTTCAAATTCCAGCGCGGACAAGTTGGTCATCGCCTGGTCAAGCACCGATTTGTACTTCTCCAGCGTGTTGATCGCCTGATTGGCTTTGGTCAAAATCACGCCGATGTCTTTGAGCGTATAGCGGAAGTTGGACTGGTACAGCGTGATCACATCGCGGCGCTGTGAGATGCAGACGACCAAGTGGCCGGTCTGCTTCGCCACGCGCTCCGCCGTGCGATGGCGCGTGCCCGTCTCGAAAGACGGGATCGACGGGTCGGGATTGAGCTGCGTGTTCGCATACAGAATCCGCTTGCCGTCGTCGGACAGAATGATTGCTCCGTCCATTTTGGCCAGTTCATACATGCCGGCCGAAGAAAATTCGCAGTTGATCGAAAACCCGCCGTCAACGATCTCCATCACCTGTGGAGAATTGCCGATCACAATCAAAGCACCCGTCTTCGCCCGCAGAACATTCTCCAAGCCGTCCCGCAGCGGGGTGCCAGGTGCGATGAAGCGGAGGATTTTGTTGATCAGGTTTTCTTTTTTCAAATCATCTCTCATCCCTGTCATCCCCCTAAAGCTACTTGGAACGCCTCCTGTACCGTCTCAACGCCGATCACTTGTATGTCGGCCGGGGGCTGCCAGCCGCGCAGGTTTTTCGTTGGCACGATGACCCGGGTGAAGCCGAGCTTCATCGCTTCCCGGACCCGCTGCTCGATGCGCGAAACGCCGCGCACTTCGCCGGTCAGTCCGACTTCACCGATGAAACAGTCGGTCGGCCCCATCGCCTTCTCCCGAAACGACGATCCGAGCGCCAAAGCGATCCCGAGATCGCACGCCGGTTCGTCGAGACGGACGCCGCCTGCCACGTTGACATATGCATCCTGCGACTGCAGGTATAGCCCCATCCGCTTCTCCAGCACCGCCATGATCAGGCTGACGCGGTTGTGATCCAGACCCGTCGCCATGCGGCGCGGGTTGCCATAGCTGGAGGGCGTGACCAGCGCCTGGATCTCGACCAGCACCGGGCGCGTGCCCTCCATGCTGGCGATGACGCAGGAGCCTGCGACGCCGTGCGGACGTTCAGAGAGAAACAGTTCGGACGGGTTGTGCACTTCTTCCAAGCCTTTTTCCCGCATCTCGAAGATCCCGATCTCATTGGTCGAGCCGAAGCGGTTCTTCACCGCCCGCAGGATGCGGTAGGTGTGGTGGCGCTCGCCTTCAAAATACAGCACGGCATCGACCATGTGCTCAAGCATACGGGGACCTGCGATCGCGCCTTCTTTGGTGACGTGGCCGACGATGAACGTGGCGATCTCCAGCGACTTGGCAATGCGCAACAAAAATGCGGTGCACTCGCGGACCTGCCCAACGCTGCCCGGCGCAGACTGCAGACCGGGGCGATAGACAGTCTGAATGGAGTCGACGATCAGAAAATCGGGGTTGACCAGCTTGATGTGCTGTTCGACCCGCTCCAGATCGGTCTCCGGCAAAATGTACAGATTGTCAGACAGCGCTTCCAGACGGTCGGCGCGCAGCTTGATCTGCTTCGCCGATTCCTCGCCCGATACGTAGAGCACTTTGTGCCCGCGCGCGGCGATGGAGTTGGACGTTTGGAGCAGCAATGTCGATTTCCCGATCCCCGGGTCGCCGCCAACGAGCACGAGCGATCCTTTGACGACACCGCCGCCGAGCACGCGGTCGAATTCGGCGAGCCCGCTGTGCGTGCGCGCTTCGTCCACCGTGTCGATCTCGGTGATCTTATGTGCAATGGCAGGCTCGGACTGCTGCAAGATTTGCGAGCTGACCTGCGCAGAAGGCTTGCTCACAACTTCTTCGGCCATCGTGTTCCACTGGCCGCATCCCGGACATTTGCCCATCCATTTGGGACTTTCATATCCACAGTCTTGGCACACAAATTTTGATTTATACTTTGCCATAATTGTCCCCATTCTGAGATGTCCTACAAAAAGGTTCCAATCTTCATCATATAGGAAAGAGTATGAATCAACAAGGGCAGTTCTGATCAGATCTCAGCAAAAGAGACCCGGTTGGCCGAAGACGTACCGGGTCTCTTTTCAAAACTTCAAGCTTAGACGGTGGTTGACGCCGCCCCTTGATTTTTCACTTCCAGACGGCCGTCTGCCGCATCGATCAGCACATGGTCGCCTTTTTTGACCGCACCGGAGAGCAGCGCTTCCGACAGCTGGTCTTCGATGTGACGCTGGATCGCACGCTTCAGCGGGCGGGCGCCGTATTGCGGATCGTAGCCTTCCTTGGCGAGGAATGCCTTCGCCTCTTCTGTGAGGTCGAAGTGGATGTCGTTCTCGCGCAGGCGGCGGCCCAGTTCGTCGCTCATCAAGGTCACGATCTCTTTGATGTGGATCTCTTCCAGCTGGTGGAAGACGATCGTGTCATCGATACGGTTGAGGAACTCCGGACGGAACTGCTTTTTCAGCTCTTCCATCACGCGGTCCTTCATGTCGATGTAGTTCGCCTCTTTGTTGGCGGTGAAGCCGAGGGCGCCGCCCTTTTTGATCGCCGCAGCCCCGACGTTCGAGGTCATGATGATCACCGAGTTGCGGAAGTCGACGGTGCGGCCTTTGGAGTCGGTCAGGCGGCCGTCATCGAGGACTTGCAAAAGCACGTTGAACACTTCCGGGTGCGCTTTTTCGATCTCGTCGAACAGCACGACGGAGTACGGTTTGCGGCGGATCTTCTCGGTGAGCTGGCCGCCTTCTTCGTAGCCGACATAGCCCGGAGGCGCTCCGACCAGGCGCGCGGTGGAATGGCGCTCACCGTATTCGGACATGTCGATGCGGATGATGGCGTTCTCGTCGCCGAACATGACTTCGGCAAGCGACTTCGCCAGCTCCGTCTTCCCGACGCCGGTCGGGCCGAGGAAGATGAAGGAGCCGATCGGGCGCTTCGGATCTTTCAAGCCGGCACGGGCGCGGCGGATCGAGCGGGAGATCGATTTGACCGCTTCGTCTTGGCCGATGACGCGCTCATGCAGGATCTCTTCCATCTTCAGCAGGCGCTCCGACTCTTCTTCTTCCAGCTTCTTGACCGGGACGCCGGTCCAGGAGGCGACGATGTCGGCGATGTCTTCCGCGGTGACTTCCGAGTCTTTCTTCACTTGGTTGGACTGCCACTCTTGCTTGCGGTTTTCCAGCTCTTCGCGGATCTTCTGCTCGGTGTCGCGCAGCGAAGCTGCTGTTTCAAACTCCTGCGACTGCACAGCCGACTCTTTCTCGGAGCGGATGTCTTCGAGCTTTTCTTCCAGCTCCTTGAGATTCGGCGGCTGGGTGTAGGTGCGCAGGCGCACGCGGGAGGCCGCTTCGTCGATCAGGTCGATCGCTTTGTCCGGCAGGAAGCGGTCGGTGATGTAGCGGTCGGACAGCTTGACGGCCGCTTCGATCGCTTCGTCGAGAATCTTGACGCGGTGGTGCGCTTCATAACGGTCACGCAGGCCCATCAGGATCAGGATCGCTTCTTCTTTGTTCGGCTGTTCGACGGTGATCGGCTGGAACCGGCGTTCGAGCGCCGCATCTTTTTCGATGTGCTTGCGGTATTCGTCAAGCGTTGTTGCGCCGATGCACTGCAGCTCGCCGCGGGCGAGGGCCGGCTTCAAGATGTTCGACGCGTCGATCGCGCCTTCTGCGCCGCCTGCGCCGATCAAAGTGTGCAGCTCGTCGATAAAGAGGATGATGTTGCCGGCAGCGCGGATCTCATCCATGATCTTTTTCAAGCGGTCTTCGAACTCGCCACGGTATTTCGTGCCGGCGACCACGGTGCCCATGTCGAGCACCATCACGCGCTTGTTGCGCAGGGTCTCCGGGATCTCGTTGTCGACGATGCGCTGGGCCAGGCCTTCCGCGATGGCCGTTTTGCCGACGCCCGGCTCGCCGATCAAGACGGGGTTGTTTTTCGTGCGGCGGGACAGGACCTGGATCACGCGTTCGATCTCCTTGGAGCGGCCGATGACCGGGTCGAGCTTCTGATCGCGGGCCATCTGGGTCAGGTCGCGGGCCAGACCGTCGAGGGTCGGGGTGTTCGCCGACTGCGTGTTCTCCTGATGGCCTTCGTGCGTGTCGCCGCCGAGCAGCTGCAAGACTTGCTGGCGGGCTTTGTTCAGCGAGACGCCGAGGTTGGCGAGCACGCGGGCCGCCACGCCTTCGCCTTCGCGGATCAGGCCGAGCAGGATGTGCTCGGTGCCGACGTAGTTATGGCCGAGTTTGCGCGCTTCGTCGATCGAGAGCTCGATCACTTTTTTCGCGCGCGGGGTGTAGGCCATGCCGGCCGACTGGCCTGGGCCGCGGCCGATGATTTTTTCGACTTCTTTTTGAATCTTATCGCTGGAGAGGCCGAGCGACACCAACGCTTTTGCCGCGATGCCTTCCCCTTCGCGAACGAGGCCGAGCAGAATGTGCTCCGTGCCTACTCCTGAATGACCGAGACGGCTTGCTTCTTCCTGTGCCAAGGCGAGCACCTTTTGCGCCCGCTCCGTAAAACGTCCAAACATCATAGGAATCCACCTCCAAGCGGTATTTGAGTCTATTCAAAAGCCGGGATCAGATATGACCTGCTCCGCTGCGAAGCTTGTCGCGGACCAGTTCAGCCCGGCGAAAATCGCGTTCTCCGGGCGCCAGCGCCACCCCCGATTTTCTTTGCAAAAAGGCGGGCTGGGTCATCACCATCAGCTCTTTGAGAATGTTTTTGGAAATGCCTTTGATCACGCCGAGGTCGATACCGAGGCGGATGTCTGACAGGCGTTGCATCGTCTCTTTGGCAGACAGACGCCTTGCGTAGGCGAGGATGCCAAACGAGCGGGCGATGCGGTCTTCGATGTCTTCGCGGCTCTCCTGCATCAGATAGGTGCGGGCCTGCGATTCATGCTCGATGATCTTTTGCGCCACCGATTCGAGGCTTTGGATCACTTCCTCTTCCGGCACGCCCAGCGTAATCTGGTTGGACAGTTGAAAGAGGTTGCCGATCGCTTCCGTTCCTTCGCCATGCACACCGCGCACGATGAGTCCGACCTGGCCGAGCGCGGAGAGCACGCGGTTGATCTGGCCGGTGGCGACGAGCGCCGGCAGATGCAGCATCACCGATGCGCGGATGCCGGTGCCGACGTTGGTCGGGCAGGCGGTGAGGTAGCCGAAGCGTTCGTCGAACGCGTAGTTCAGCTTGGCTTCGAGCAGGTCGTCGACCCGGGTCGCCGTCTCCCACGCCTCTGCCAGCTGCAAGCCCGGCAGCAGCACCTGCAGGCGTAAGTGGTCTTCCTCATTGATCATGATCGAGACCAGCTCATCTTCACGGATCGCGGCTGCACCGCGGGTCGCATGCTCGACCATCGTGCTTGAGATCAGGTATTTCTCCTCCAGCGTCTTCAGGTCGAGGCCGGTGATCGTGTCGAGCTGGATCAATTCGAAGTTTCCGCCGCCCTGCTCAGCAAACTCCGGGCTGCCGATCGCCGCGCGGACTCGTTCGATCACTTCGTCCGCCTGGTGCTCGCTTTGCAGCATCGGGAACGGGTGTTCGATCAGGTTGCGGGCGAGGCGAATGCGGGTGGAGATGACGATGTCCGAGTACGGGCCTTCGTCGCTCATCCAGCGGCTGGTGTCCTGTACAAAATCATGAATCGGCATCCTTTAGTTCCCTCCTGCTTCGCTTTGTTGTTCCAGCTCGCGAATCCGGTCGCGGAGCGTCGCGGCTTCTTCGAACTGTTCCAGCTGGATTTTCTGCTGGAGTTCGCTGCGGAGCGATTCGATCTGTAGGCGCTTCTTGATGATCCCGCCGGCCCGGTGCGGCACTTTCCCGGTGTGGGCGGTGGCGCCGCCATGGATGCGGCGGAGCAGCGGTTCTAAGCGCGGGCCGAAACTGTGGTAGCAGTCTGCGCAGCCGAAGCGGCCCAGTTCGGCAAACTGCTGATAGCTGAGCCCGCAGGTGTTGCAGCGGGTGATCTGCGGTTTCTGCATGCCCGCGATTTGACCAAAGGCGCCCCCGTTTTCAAATCCCAACAAGCCGCTGAGCAGATTGTGAAAGGAAAAGTCTTCGCCGGGCTTTATCATGAACTCGCCGTTTTCGCGGGCACACGTTTCGCATAGATGAATCTCGCTCTTTTCTCCGTTGAGAATCTTCGTAAAATGGACCGTAGAGTCCCGCTGTTGACAACGCTGACAGAGCATCGGTATTCCTCCTTCTGCGCTTATCCTTTGAGCAGTGCGACCAGCATCGCCGAGAGATAGTTGGCGCGAACCTGATCGCGGATGGCCGGCGTGAGCGCCAGGATGTCGGTGCAGACGACCGAGCGCATCATGCGCGCTTCCCGGGGGCTGAGCACACCTTCATCATGCAGACGCTGGATCATGCCCTCCGCTTCTTTGGCGGTGACGGTACTGCCCATCAGATCAAGGATGACACGGTGCAACGTATGATTGAGTTCAAGACCGACCTTGGTGATGCGGATGAAACCGCCGCCGCCTCGCTTCGACTCGACGACATAGCCCTTTTCTATGGTGAAGCGTGTGGAAATCACGTAGTTGATTTGGGAGGGCACACAATTGAACATGTCGGCGAGCTCGCTGCGCTTGATCACACAGATCCCGCTTCCGGCGCCGGACATAATTTTCTTAATATGCTGTTCAATGATGTCGGAGATGTTGCGCATGGTGCCTGTTATCCCCCCTCCTCTGCGAAGGTTTGACTTTGACTAATATTGACCTTTTGTCTTTATTATATGCAGTCCCTCGCCTTTTCCCAAGTCTCTTTTTCACGCAATTCGGAGGGTTTTGTTTGACTATCTTTGATTATCTTGACCTTCTTTGACCTTTGACAAAAGGTCAGGGAAGTTGTTGATGATCCGGTCGGCCTCCACTAACTCATTCTGCCCGGCAAAACCAAAATCACACCCGACCGTAAAAAGATGATTCACTTTTCCGGCGGTGATGTCCGATCGGCGGTCGCCGACCATGACCGCCTGATCGGTGCCGGCGTGTTCGAGGACGAGTCTGACCAGCTGTTCTTTTTTCTCCGTTTTGTATTCGCCGGCGGTGAAGAGCTTGGTGAACAAAGGAGCGATGCCGGTCGTCTCGGCAACCGTCTCGACGTAACGCTTTTCCCCGTTGGAGGCGGTGTAGAGCTTGACGCCTTGGCTGTGGAGCTGTTGCAGCGTCTCTTTGACACCGGGGTAGAGCTCACCTTTGCCTTGCTCCATCAGCCTGATCTCCGCTTGCGCCACCAGCTCGTTGGCCTGGTCGCGCACGTCCATCGAGGCGTTGGGGAGCAGCGTCTCCCAGAGCTCAGGGATCGTCATGCCGAAGCAGGAGATGATGTGCTCCTGGCTCGGTATGTCGCCTTGGTAGATGCCTTTTTCGATCAGTTGATCAAACGCGCTGCGAAACGCGGGCACGGCGACTTTTTCCGTTTGGTAGAGCGTGCCGTCGACGTCGAAGATCATCACTTGTGCGCGCATGGGATCTCCCTCCCTACTTTTTATGTCGTGGAACTGCCGTTTGTTGACTTGGCAGGGCCTGACCCTGTATGATTTTGCTTATTATACCCGAAGGGAAGTGCCGATATGGCTTCAAATAAATATGAGGAGATCGTCCTCGCGGCGGTGAAGCTGTTTGAGAAAAAAGGCTACCACGCGACCTCGGTGCAAGACATCGCCGATGCGGTCGGTCTGCAGAAAGGGTCGCTGTACCACTACATTTCGGGGAAAGAAGATCTGCTGCTCGGTGTTGCCCAGCGGGCGATCACCGAGTTTAACCTGCGGATGGAGCGGATCTTGGCGGAAGCGGTGTCGTCGCAGGAGAAGATGAAGAAGGCGATGGAGATGCACCTCGGGCTGATCACGCATGACGTGCAGCTGTCGACCGTGCTTTTGCGCGAGTCGGTGGCGCTGGGGGAGAAGCCGCAGCAGGTGGTGTTGGAGGCGACCGACCTGTATCTGAACCTCTGGACGCGGCTGATCGAAGAAGGGATCGAGCGCGGCGAATTCCGGCCGGGCCATGCGCGAATGACGGCGCTGGCGGTGCTCGGGGCGTGCAACTGGGTGTACCGCTGGTACCAGGAAGAGGGGGCGCTGAGCGCCGACAAAGTGGCGGAGATCTATGCCGGCGTGTTTTTGGACGGCATCGCAAAATAAAAAAAGACCCGATCCGCAAAGGATCGGGTCTTTTTTTACGTATCAGGTGGTGCCGGCGAAAGGAATCGAACCCTCGACCCACTGATTACAAGTCAGTTGCTCTACCATCTGAGCTACACCGGCGACGTACAGGATGTACAGTCGATCGCCGTTGCGACAGGACGTCGCTGAACTTAGGCGATCTACCGCTGTGTTCCTCAAAAACTGAATAGCGAGTGTGTGAGTTCAAGATTACTTAGGATAAGCCCTCGACCGATTAGTACTGGTCAGCTGCACGCCTCACGGCGCTTCCACCTCCAGCCTATCAACCTTGTCTTCTACAAGGGG
>NZ_SLXS01000013.1 GCF_004340785.1 Tumebacillus sp. BK434
TTTTTTAGCCATAAAAAATCCCCTCCGGTCAACAAGGATAAGTCCATCTTATCGATGTCCTTTTTCTCTTGTCTACCATGAGGGGATAATACCAGTTAAAGGGAGTGTCTTTTTGTCAGCCCAAACGCTTCGGCGAGCAGCTCGTAGGAGCGTTTGCGCGCTTGGTGCGAATGGATCATGGTGTTGACCATCACCTCATCGGCAGACGTTTGCTCGACGAGGTGCATGATGCGTTCGCGGACTTCTTCCGGCGTGCCGACGAACAGCCGCGAGCGGAACGAGCCGATGAACAGGCGATCGTCGGAGGTGTATTCATACGCCATCGCCTCTTCCGGGCTCGGCAGCAGGCCCGGCTGGCCGCTGACGAGGCGCAGGAAAGTCAAGTCGAGCGACTTGGCGTAATGCTCCGCCTCCGCTGCCGTCTCTGCGCAGATCGCCGACACGGTCAGCAGCGAGCGCGGTTCCTGCAGCCATGCTGAAGGTTTGAACTCGTCGCGGTAGGCCTGCATCGCCGGGATCGCATCGCGGTCGTTGATGTGGTGCGCGAAGGCGAAGCTCAGCCCGACCTTCGCGGCGAGCACGGCGCTGAAGTCGCTCGACCCGAGCAGCCAGACCGGCGGCAGCTCCACGTCGGTCGGCACCGCTCTGATGTTGCGGTAAGGGTGGTCGTCCGGGAACTGGCCGCTGCCAAACGACATCAGTTCGATCAGCTGCTCCGGAAAGTTTTGCCCGATGTCGGTCTGCGATTTGCGCAGCGCCTGCGCCGTCCACGGGTCGGTGCCGGGCGCCCGTCCGAGGCCGAGGTCGATGCGGTCGGGAAACAGCGCGTGGAGCAGTTTGAAGTTCTCGGCCACTTTCAGCGGCGCGTGGTTCGGCAGCATCACGCCGCCTGAGCCTACGCGCAGGTGTTTCGTTTCGCGCGCCACCTGTCCGATCATGATCTCCGGCGCGGTCGAGGCGATGCCCGGCATGTTGTGGTGCTCGGCCAGCCAGTAGCGCTCATAGCCGAGCTCGTCGCAGAGCCGGGCCAGATCGAGCGTATTGTTCAGCGCGTCTGTCGCCGTCGTGCCGGAGACGCGGGGACACAGGTCAAGCACAGAAAGCTTCAATCCCATCTGGTGATCCCTCCCAACAGTTCCTCAAAGTAATCTGCTGTTTGCAAGGCCGGTTCATACCCGTCCGTGCCATCTTCGACATGCCACCACGCGGACAGCACCATGTGTGCGAATCCCCATGCCGTCACTCGTCCCGGGTCGAGCCCGGTCTTTGCGCAGATACGCTCAATGCGCGTTCGCAGCTGTGCTTGGCCCGTCAGGTAATTCAGCAAAAAAGGAATGAGCTCAAAATGCGGATCGCCGATCACGCCTTTCGGATCGATCGCCACCCAGCCGTCGCCTGCCGACAGAATGTTGTCATGATGCAGATCGCCGTGGAGCAAGGTGGTCTCCTGCGTCGTCTCCAGCAGGCGGCGGTAGATGCGCCGCGCTCTCTCCACCCGCGCGGCCGGCATCTTGCCCTCCGGGATGCGCTCCAGCCCTTTGCCCCAGTCGTCCAGCGCGGGAAAATCGGCCCGGGACGCGTCCACCCGCTTTTGCGCCTGCAAGACGCCGCAGAAGATCTCGACAGCGGTGTCGTCATCCTGCACCTGGCTCAGCGGAATGCCCGGGCAGACTTTTTCCAGCAGCAGCACACCAAGGTCGGCATCGCCGCCCAGCAGGCGCACATAGCCATGCCCGTCATGGAGCTGCAGCGCCTGGCTCTCCGTGCGCAATTCCTGGTTCGGCACGTTCAGTTTGACCACGATCTTCTCCCCGCCTTCCGCAAGCGCAGACAGCACGAGGTTGTAAGTGAGATTAGGATATGGCGCCAGCAGTTTGACCGCAAAGCGGCGTTCAATGGCTGCCAGCCCGTCCGGGAGATCGGCCAGCCACTGCACGCCTCGTGCTCCGTGCACCGCACAGATCGTCCGCTCTAGATGTTCCGGAATCATGAAGGATCTTCAACTCCTCTTCGTTTGAAAAATGGATGTTTTGATCATTTCGGCAGCCAAGTCAAACTCATACGCTGTTAGTACGTAAGAAATGACCTATGAAAGAGGTGACCCTCCATGGTATTCGGTAACTACACTCGCTGGGCTGTCGTGTTCCTGATCATCTTCGTGCTGTTCTTCCTGCTGATCCCGAACTGCTACCCGGTGCAAACCACCCACATGGAATGCCGCTAACGCCTTCGATTGCGCCCCGCACGGAAACGGCGGGGCCCAGTCTTTACCCAACCGGCACCCCCATTCTAATCAGGAGCGTGAAAGACTTGAGTAAAAAAAGCAAGAAACGCATCACGAAGCACACCGCTTCCAAACGCGCCGTGAAAATTGACGGCAAACAGGTATTTTTCCCGGGTGCAGGCCCGTCCTCCAGCTTCGGCACCGGGATCACCACCGGCCCGGCAGCAGCAGGCGGCTTTGGCGTCACCGGTCCGTTCGGCACCGGGGCCAGCCTTGGCTTCTCCGCATCCGGCCCCGGCGGCGCAGGTTTTGGCATCGGCGGGACAACCTCCCCGTTCGGTACGACGACCGGCATCGGCGCCTCGCGCGGCATCGGCGTCGGGCTCGGCGGCGGCGTGACCGGTCCGTTTGGCACCCAGTCCTTCGGCTTCGCACAGTCCGGCCCGGGCGGGGCAGCGTTTGGCGCAGGACAAGCCACCCGCGTCGGCGGCGGCTTCGGCCCGTATGGCTTCGCTCCGGGTCGCGTCATCTCCCGCCGCGCTGTCATGGTCTGGTAAGTTGTAAAGGCAGAAAAGGAACGGTGTACAAACTGTTCCTTTTTTGCTTTCAGGAGGGTTGAAGATGTTCGGTCCATACGACCTGCTGGCCCCGTGGCCGGCAGGGGTCTGCTATACCTGCATCAAAGGGAATTTTGAAGATACGCACAACATGCCGTTTACGTACTTCGCGTGGGATTTTGACATGCCGGTCGGTTCGGCGGTCATCGCCGCGTCCGGCGGGGTGGTCGCAGTGACCGGCTACACGGGCACTGACGGCTATGGCAATCAGGTGCGCATCCGGCACCGGGACGGCAGCTACACCTTGTACGGCCATCTCAGTGCACATGATGTACAGGTCGGCCAGCAGGTGCAGCGAGGCCAGTTGATCGGTGCATCCGGCCACACCGGCTACTCGTTCTCGCCGCACCTGCATTTTTCGGTGGTCGACCGGAACAACTACAGCTACCCTTCCTTTTTTTGCGACATCGGCAATCCGGTCAACGGACAGCGCTGCCGGTCGCAAAACGCACCCCGGCGGTTATAGCACGCCGGGGTTGGCGATGTTCAGCGGCTTGTGCTGGCAGAAGAAGCTCTCGATGTTTCGGATCGATCCGTTCAGGAAGCTCTCGAACGTCGCGTCGGTCTTCCAGCCGATATGCGGCGACAGGATCACGTTGTCCAGCTGCAGCAGCGGGTGCGCCGGGTCGGGCGGTTCCTCTGTCAACACATCCAGCCCCGCCCCGGCGATCTGCCCGGTCTGCAGCGCTTCGGTCAGCGCCGCTTCATCGAGCAGTTCGCCGCGTGACGTGTTGATCAAAAAGGCATCTGGGCGCATCTGCCGAAAATGCTGCTTGCCAAGCAGGCCCTTCGTCTCCGGCACGAGCCGGACATGCAAGGTCACAGCATGGCTCTCGGCCAGTAGCTCTTCCAGCGTGGCGGCAAACGCCACCCCGTGCGCCGCGGCGCGCTCCTCTGTCAGGCGCGGTCCCCAGGCGACGACGTGCATGCCAAACGCTTTGGCGACGGCGGCAACGCTTTGCCCGATCTTGCCGAGTCCGATGATCCCGAGCGTCTTCTGTGCCAGGTTGCGCCCGATGCTTGTCGGCCAGCCGCCCGCTTTCACCTGCCGGTCCAAGCGCGGCAGGTCGCGGGACAGCGCGAGCAGCAAGCCAAACGTCAGCTCCGTCACCGCCGCGGTCGAGCCGCCGGGCGTGGTGGCGAGCGGAATCCGGCGGGAGTTCACTTCTGCCAGATCGATGTGCGCCAGCCCCGTGCCGGTCTGGGCGATCAGTTTGATCTGCTCCATGCTGTCGAGCAGCTCCGCAGTCAGGCGCGTGCGCTCCCGCATCAGGATGACGGCATCCGCGTCTTTCACCCGCTCTTTCAATACGTCCGGCGCGGGCTGGTCCTGATAGACGGCCACTTCCGAAAAGGCCCGCAGGCGTTCCAGCTCGATGGTGCTGCCGGCTGTCGCGCCTTCCCAGTCGTCCAAAATCACAGTTTTCATCAGGCTCATCCCTTTCCAAATAGTACCTCCATTCTATCACTCGCCCCCGGTCCCGTGTAGAGTCAGAACCCTTGCAGGATCATCGGCCGCGGCCCGATGAACACGCGGGAAGAATCGAACAAAAAGAACCCTGAGCGTCTGCGCCAAGGGTTCTTTGCTATGTAACCTGTGCCGTTTAGTACTGGTAGTTCAGATCCCACTGCATGCCGAACTTGTCGACCAGCTTGCTGTATTTCGCGCCCCAGAACGTCTTTTCGAGCGGAACGTGAACGGTGCCGCCGGCAGACAGTTTGGCGAACGCCGCGTCGATCTCTTCTTCGCTGGCAAACTCGAGGGTCAGGCTCACTTGGTCGCCTTTGTTCAGGTTGCGGTCAACGTCGGAGAAGTAGAGCAAGGTGTCTTTGATCTGGACGCGTCCGTGCAGCACCTTGTCGGCAAAGCCTTCCGGTACGTTCATGCCCGGCGCTTCGCTGTAGCGGCCGAGTTGGGAGATCTCGCCGTTCAGCGCGTCGGCGTAAAAGTTCATCGCTTCTTCTGCCTGGCCTTCAAAGGACAGGTACGGAATCATTTTCATGAGTAATTCCTCCTCTTTGTATCGAGCGCCAGTTGCATAGGCTGGCTGCGCCTGTCGATCAGGCCGTCCTCATTCTTGTACGGCACCGAGACTCCGTTTTCCTGCCGCCGCTCATCTCGTGGGCAGTGTGAGCGCTAACGCCTCTAGCTTGTCCGGATTGCGCAGGATGTAAAAGCGCCTGATCCGCCCTTCTTGCTGCTGGAAGCTGAGCGTGCTGTGCACGCAGCCTGCGGTCAGGAACAGCAGGCCGGGCTGGCCGTTGATCGTGGCGATCTCCATCGCCGAGTCGGTGCCGAGTCGGGACGCGATGCCCTGCAGGAACGAGAGCACGTTTGCCGCCGACAGGATCGGCCGGATCGCTGCGGTGGCTTTGCCTCCGCCATCTGAGTACAGCACGGCATCTGCCGACAAGAGCTCGAGCAGCTGGCCGACATCTCCGTCGGAGAAGGCGGCCAGAAAGCGGTGCAGCGTCGTCAGGTCTTTCGCATGATCGGCACGGGCGGCTGCCAGCTCCGGTCCCAGTTTGCTTTTGATGCGCGAGTAGATCTTGCGGCAGTTGGCTTCCTTTTTCTCGACCAGCAAAGCGATCTCCGCATAGCTGTACGCGAAAGCTTCCCGCAGCACGAAGATCGCCCGCTCCTCCGGCGTGAGCGTCTCCATCAGCAACAGGTAGGCCATCGACAGGTCATCGCGCAGCAGCAGGTCATGCAGAGGTTCGGCCGCCTGCCCGGTGTTTCGCTGCACGACCGGCTCCGGCAGCCAGGGGCCGACATACACTTCCCGCCGGTGTTTGGCGGAGCGCAGCAGGTCGACGCTGCGGTTGGTGACCATCTTGCACAAGTACGCCCGCAGGTTGGCGACCTCCTCTTTGCGCCCGCCGTCGACGCCTGCGAAGGCGAGGAACGTTTCCTGCACCACGTCCTCCGCGTCCATGACCGACCCCAGCATCCGGTAGGCGAGTGAAAATAAGAGCGGCCGATATTCCCGATACAGATCTTGCGTTTCGATCGGAACCCCCTCCTGACTTCTCGATTACAGGCGAAGCAGCCTTTCCGCCAGCTCCTTCCCGCTGACGATCGCCGCATCGGCGAGCAAGGACTCACCTACGACCCAATCTCCGGCCAGATACAGCCCCGGCATGTCGGCAACGACCGTCTCCGGCTGGGCGGCGCGGCGGGCGGCGATCACGCGCTCGACGGTCGGCAGGCCGTTGGTGACGGCGATGCGCGGCAGATAGCGGGTCGTGACCACCTCGCGCTGCCAGCCCGGCTGCAGGCGATCGAGGAAGCGCTCCAGCTCGCCCCGATGCCGCTCCGGGCTACCCGCCTCCTGCGGGCTGTTGTAGCGGAACAGATGCAGCACGGCATGCTCAGGGTCTTGGGTCAGACGCGCCGTGAACGAGTGGTTGGCATAGTAGAAAGGCTGTTCCAGATGCAGGGCAAAATTCGCCTGCGGATTCGGCAAGCGCCGCACGACCACATCGAGCGCCGACCCGTACACCGGAACGACCTGCCGGCCGAGTCTGCCGAGGTGCGAGTCGGGCGCTGCCCCGGCGAGGGCGGCCGTCACCTGCGGGCGGAGCGTCGACAGCACAGCGCGCGTACAGATCTCCGTGCCATCCTGCAGCTGAACGGTCAGCTCCGGGTGCGTCCCGCGAATCCGGGTCACCTTGTGCCCCGTCCGCACAGCCGCGCCCGCTGCGGTCGCCCGAACGCCCAAGGCGTCGACCATCGTCTGCCAGCCTTCATGCACATAATACACCCCGCCCAATGACATCTGGTATTGGCGCACCACCGCACCTGCGCTGATCAGCTCCGGCGCGTTGGCATACGTGCTGAGCCGGGCCAGAGCGAGCAGAAAGCGGCGTGCGTTCGTCCCTTTCAGCCCGCCATAGAGCCATTCTTGCAGCGTAAGTCCTTCAACCGTCCGCGGATCGAGCTTGCCGATGCGGGTGAGCAGGCTGGCGAGCTCCGCTTTTTCCCCGAGCGAGAAGCAGCCGGACATAAGCAAGCGTCCTGCGGTGACAGGCAGACGGTGCGCCTTGTGCTCCGTGAGCAGTTGACCGGCCAGTTTGACCTGCCCGGCGTTCGGCTCCACACCTAACTCGCGGAGCGTTTTCAGCCCGGCTCCCGTCTTGTACAAGGCGTGCGGGCCGAGATTGAGGCGGCTTCCCTGCCGCTCATCTGTCGCCGCGCGCCCGCCCAAGCGCGTGCTCTGTTCCAAGAGCAGGACCTGCTGACCTGCTTGAGCCAAGCAGACGGCTGCGGTCAACCCGGCCAGCCCGGCTCCTATGATCGTGACATCCCATCGCTTCGTTTCCATCGCGCAAACGCCTCCTGTTTGAGTGGATACACTCAAGACGAGATGCGGCTGCGATTTGTGACATGTTTACTCGTTGGGTTCGGAAGACCAGCCTGCGATCGCGTCGGCGAGCTTGAAGTCTTTTTTCAGCGGTTTGACGTACACGACGTCCTCATCGGGATAGACTACGATATCATCTTGGGTCTGCAGGCCGCAGTCGAGGATCTCCAGCACCTCCGTGCCCGTGTTGAGAAACTGGTGCGCGATCCCTTTGCCCGCAGGCTTGGCGATGAAGTCGCCTTGCTGAACCGCGTGCTCCTCGTCCAGAATCCGCAGCGTGCCGCTGCCCTTCAGGATCAGGAAAAACTCCTCCTGCGTCGTATGCGAGTGGTATTTGGTGCTCTTCGCGCCGGGCTGCACGTAGTCGATGTTCACGTACAGCTTCTCGCTCCCCGCCGCATGCCCCAAATAAAGCGTCCGCATCGGCCCGAAGCTCTCGTCCGTCCCCTTCGGCATGTTGCTCACATTGTGGATCTTCGTCATGCAGATACCCCCATTGGAATTTATTTCTAAGTGTTCGCGTTCCTTTCGGCAATTCCTTTTTTCTCTCCTTTCGGCAGAAAAAAAGGGCTCGTCCTCTCCCCGTCGTGTGCGTTACAATCAAGTCGGGAAAGGGGAGTTCTACACCTTGAATCGGTTTACCACCGGCGTGCTTCTTATGTGTCTTTCTGCAACAGGATTTGCCGTGATGCCGATCCTTGCCGTCTTCGCGCATGAAGGCGGCGCGAATGTCGCGACCACTTTGTTTCTGCGCTTCGCACTTGCTGGCGTCTTTTTCTATCTCTGTCTGCGCTGGAACAAAAACTTCCAAGTCTCCATCAGCAAAAAACAATGGGTTGCGCTGTTCCTCTGCGGCGGCGTGATCTACGCGTTGGTGTCCACGCTCTATTTTGCCTCCTTAAACTACATCTCCGGCTCACTGGCCACGCTGATGCTCTACACCTATCCGATCTTCGTGGTGATCTTGAGCATCTTGCTGGAAAAAGAGGTCTTTCCCCGCAAAGTCATCTGGTCCATCCTGCTCGCCTTTGCCGGGATGTGCCTCGTGATCGGCGCATCGTTTGGCGCGATCAACACGGCGGGCGTGCTGCTGGCGATCGGCTCGGCGGTCGGCTACGCGATCCACATCGTCTTGATGAACCGTGTGGTGAAGCAGTTGCCGGCGTTTTTGACCACAGGCATCGTCATCCTGTTCACCGCGCTCGTCCAGCTGATCATCGGCCTCAGCACCGGCTCGCTCGATTTTCATCTCAATACGCTGGCCTGGGCCTCGATCTTCGGTCTGACTGCCGCTTCGACGATTCTGGCCCTGTTGACCTTCTTTGCCGGATTGCAGCTGGTCGGCTCGACCAATGCGTCGATGCTCAGCATGCTGGAGCCGATCTTGACGATCCTCCTGTCGGTGATCATCCTCAAGGAGTCCTTCACGCTGCTGCAAGTGCTCGGCACGGCCATCGTGCTGTGCGGCGCTTTTATCGTCGTGCGCAACGAATCAACAAAAAGGGAAATCGCGTCCTCGTAACGGATGCGATTTCCCTTTTTTCTTACTCGCCGCGCAGGAGCGCCATGTCGTCCAGATACACGGCCGGCTGCACGCCGTCTGTCGTGCCGGCGATCAAGATCCCGTCAAACAGCCCGTTCGGCAGGTGCAGGTCGGCGAGGTTCAGTTCCACCTTCGTCCAGCTGTCTGCTGCCAGGCTGCCGGTCGGGAGCAGCTCGGCGAACTGCTTGTCCGCCACCGGCACGCCGCCCGCCAGCAGCACCAGCTTCAGCTGTTGTCCGCCGTCCGCCCCGCCGTTGATCCAGAAGCGCAGCGTGCGGTACTCGGCCGTCGAAGCGACGCGGTCTTTGTACAGATACAGCCCGAGGTCGCGGTTCGGTGTCATCTGCAGCGCGTGAATGCCGGTGTGCACATACCCAGTCTGGTTCACATCATGCTCCGCCAAAGAGTAGTTCACAAAATCCGGGCGGTTCAGATAGTCATCATACACGGTCAGCCCGTTCGCCACCGCTTCGACCGGCGTCACCGACGCTTTGTTGAGCAGGGCGATGTCGTCAAAATAAACTGCCGCTTGCTCGCCGTCCGTTGTGCCGCGAATCAAGAGGCCGTCAAAAATGCCGTTCGGAAGCTCCAGAGCGGCCAGATCCAGCTCCACCTTCGTCCAAGCGTTGGCCGGGATGCCGCCCGGGATCAGCTCGGCGAACGATTTCGCCGCCACCGGCATGCCGCCTGCCTGCAGCACGAGATCCAACGCTTGTCCACCCGTTGCACCGCCGTGTACCCACAGTTGCAGCGTGTCGTATTGGGAGACAAACGCGACGCGGTCTTTGTACAGGTACAGCCCGTTGTCCCGGTTCGGCACCATCTCAATCGCTGCGCGGCCGGAATGGACGATCTGATGCTGCGTCAGCGAGTGCTGCGCCCAGCTGAAGTTGTAAAAATCAGGGCGTACGCTGTCATCATAGACCATCAAAACGTCCGGCCCGGCTGCGGTTGCCGTCGCCGTCGCAGCCCCGCCGAGCAGCACGGACGCAGTCAGCAGCGAAATCATGCTTTTTTTCATCATCAAATGTAACCTCCCCCAATTGGATAGGCTCATTATAGGAGTGATTTACTAAAAAAGGAAGTTATAGATGTACTTGTAAAAGTTATATCTTGTCGGTATACATCGGTGTCGTGGAGTTCCAACTCTCGTCGAGAGTACACAAAAAGGATACAGGTCTGCCAGCACGCCGCTCAGCGAGACGAAGAGCACGTTGCCAAAAGCCATTAACAGCGACTGCCGCCCCATCGAGGCTGCCAGTTTGGACTCCTGCGCGTAGTCGCCGATGAGCGCCGCCACCGAGATGCCCAGGACGAAGCGGGTGATCAGGATCCACGAGAGGGACGCGAGATCCCGTACAAAAGCAGCGCTGCGACAAAGACCCGCTTGCGGCAATGGATTTTCTAAATAATTAAATGAATTGTCTCGCGTAGATCCTGTTTGACAATGCATGCTAGCGTTTCGCATGGCAGGTCGGTGATCATGCGGAATTTGAAGTCCAGACCGCTTGGAGACAATAAAGAAAAAGACGACATGGCGCCCTGTGCAACACAAAGAGATCCCTTGATCTACAAGGGATCTCTCTCCTATCTTGTCATGCAGTTCCTGTGTTTCTTAAAATTCACTCACCGCTTTGTACACATCGGGCATCCCGTAGTTGAACCATTCACCCGTGCCTTCGATCGGGTTCGCCGTTTTCTGCAGGTGTGTCAGGACATCCTCAGCAGATGCTTCCGGATGCATCGACCATGTGAGCGTGGCCGCACCTGCTACAGCTGCCGATGCCAGCGATGCGCCGCTTGCCAGTGCGAATTGGCCCTCGGCAAAAGGCGCGAAATAATTCTCGGCCGGTACGCCGAAGTGAGCCCACTTGCCGTATTCGACGCCTTCGAAGCGTGTAAGGTCATTGCGGAGCGGCTGGACATTGATCAGGTTCCTCAGATCATTAATAACCCCGCCGCACACCTCGCAGGGCGGTCTCGGTGGAATCGGTTTCGGCGGTCCCACGATGACGATGATGATAATAATGCTGCGGTACCAGCGCTCGTTGTTGATCATGTCAAATAAAAACTGCGATTGATACTTCAGATCGAGAGAGAGATGTGCGACGCTTGCTCCTTTTTCACGAGCATAGACCAGGGCCTCTCCGACATCGGACAGCTTGCCGACTCCTTCTTTGTTTAACACTTTGAGCGGCATGATCCGTGCTGCTTTGTCCATGGCGACCATCGACGTTTCGTCCGGGTAGGCGCCTGCTGCGATGCCCGCTTCCATCGTACCCAGGCCGTCCTCATCAAGAGGTTCCTCGTTTTGATCCACAAAGTTGTACGGGCTGACGATTTTCTCTTCAAGGTACGGATGCTTGATGTCAACGCCCGTGCCGATCATCGCAATGACCTTTTCTTTGGCTCCGATTGTGACCTCGTGCACTTTTTTCGCTTGCATCCACTCATACCAGGGAATCTTCGGCTTGTAGATTTCGTCGCAGTCCCTTTTGAGGCAGAGGTCGGTGATCGACCGTTTGCTGATCGAACTTGCGACTTTTTTCGTCGTCAAGTTCAGCTCGACAAAAGCGGCCTCCTTATCTTCTTGGAGCTTTTCGTAGTAGTCGTATGCTGCGTTCATCGGCGTTTGCATCACATGCCAGTCACCGATTGTTTGCTCCACTTTCAAGTCATACTGCGAAGCAAATTTCTCCGGGTCTACCCCCTCCTGCAGTTTTACAAGAATGCTGTCCGGGGCGTACTCATTGGGCTGGATTTCGTCCGCATACCCTGCCGCCTGAACCGTGGACGTGACCGTCACCGGCAACAGCGACGTCACCATCAGGATCGATGCAACTGCAGTCGAAAGCCATTTCGTGAAACGCTTCATGTTGACTCCACCTTCTTTCATTATTTTATTATATCATTAATTATAATATAATGTTTTTGTAATGAAGTTATATAGACCCAAAGCCCCACTTCTATTCAATATGTCATAAGCCTTTTGTTCTATTTTTATCAAAACAGGTATGGTTGCGTACAGACGAATAAAGGGGCATACGCTTCTGCGTATGCCCCCCTTTCCTGGGAGTCCTCCTCGTTGTTGAAAGACTGCTCATACTCGTGTTTGTCCCCTTGCCTCATTCCGCAGCGCAATCGGCAGCGCGCCGCAAAAGCAGTTCGCGTTCCGTTTCATTGCGCGACAGGCTGGCCGCACGTTCGAATTCGATACAGGCTTCTTGCTTGCGTCCCAGCTTCATGAGAAAGTCTCCACGAACGCTTGGCAGATGATGATAGTTTTTCATGGACGGTTCTTGCAGTAACGCATCGACGACTTCCAGACCTACTGCCGGGCCGAACGCCATCGAGAGCGCGACCGCACGATTCAGTTCGATGACGGGCGATGGCGCGATTTGGGAAAGAGCATCGTAGAGCGCCGCAATCCGGACCCAGTCCGTCTCCGAAGCGGTGCGGGCACGGGCATGACACGCCGCGATCGAAGCTTGAATCAGATAGGGACCGAACGCCCTGCCGAGTCGCTCGGCCCGTTCGATCGCAGTCAGCCCTCTGTGGATGAGCAGATGATCCCATAGAGCCCGGTTCTGGTCCATGAGCAGAATCGGTTCGCCGCTTGAGTTGACCCGCGCCCTGAATCTGGATGATTGAATTTCCATCAATGCCACGAGCCCATGGACTTCCGGCTCATCGGGCGCGATCTCAGCCAAGATCCGTCCAAGCCGCAGCGCCTCGTCGCAGAGCACGGGCCGAATCCAGTTTCCGCCGGAAGACGCGGCGTAGCCCTCGTTGAACATCAGGTAGATGACCTCGAGCACAGACGCCAGCCGCGCCGGCAACTCTTCCTGCGGCGGCAATTCGATCGGTACGCGTGCAGCCGCGAGCGTGCGCTTCGCTCGAACGATCCGTTGGGCAACGGTCGGTTCCGGAACGAGGTACGCACTTGCGATTTCTTCGGTCGTCAATCCCCCGAGCAGCCGGAGCGTGAGCGCCACCCGAGCCTCGGCGGAAAGTACCGGATGACATGTCGTGAAGATGAGACGAAGGAGATCGTCACCGACGGGATCATCGAGAGCTTCATCCCAATCCGGCTCTTGCTGCCTGTCGATCTCCCAGCCTAACTCCTCGTACTTGCGGTCACGCAACTTATTTCTACGCAGATGATCGATCGCTCGACGTTTCGCAGTTGTCATCAGCCACGCTCCGGGGTTATCGGGGATGCCCGCCTCCGACCACCGTTCAAGCGCGATGAGAAGCGCATCTTGAGCCAAATCCTCGGCAATCCCGACATCGCGAACAATACGTGCAAGCGCGGCGATGAGCTTGGCCGATTCGATTCTCCAAATAGCATCGATGGCGCGGTGGACGGCCGATTCCTCCACTACGTCAGCTTCCTCTTCACTCGTTCGATCATTTCATTTTCTCTGGCTAACGCTTCCGGGTTCTGCGTCAGTTCCGCCGCTTCCCGCACTTGGCGCACCTCGATTTCGCCTTCGCCAAAGCCATGCGGATCTGGCATCCGCATCGCCCATTCGATCGCCTCTTCCCGCGATTTCACCTCAATCAATGTGAAGCCCGCGATCAGCTCTTTGGCTTCCGTGAAGGGTCCGTCGACCACTTTCGGTTTTCCACCCGGTTCCGGATACGAGATGCGAATCGCGTTCGAGCTTGGGTGGAGTCCTTGGGCGGCAATCAGTGCGCCTGCCCTCGCCAGCTCATCGTTGAACCTCCGCATCGCGTCAAAATGCTCTTGATTTGGAATGATACCGCCCTCGGAATCTTTGGTTGCTTTGACAATCAGCATGAATCTCATCGAAAATCTCTCCTTCTCTATCATTTGCCTCTATATTTGCAACGAACGGGAGACACCTAAATCGACAGGTTAAAAAAATATTTTCTAATTCTTTTTCAACGTGTTCCAGTGATTCCCTTTCCGCCCCAAGTTTAAAAGTGGAAGTTATCCGCTTGATCATATAAAGGTCCATGCATACAGTATTGCTCAATACTTTTTGTTCTAAATAAACTAGATTTGGTCTCCATCTCCAATTACACACCAATACACAGTTATAAAACAAAGAGACCCCTTGCTACACAAGGGATCTCTCGTATTTCTTGCTATGCAGTTCGTGCTAGTGTTTTAAAACGGCAGATCATCATCGGAAATATCGATCGGCTTGCCATCATCGGAGAACGGGTCTTCGTCGCGGCGTCCACCTTGGTTGCCGCCGCCTTGGTTGCCACCGCCATAGCCGCCTTGGTTGCCACCGCCGTAGCCGCCTTGGTTGCCACCACCGTAACCGCCTTGGTTGCCACCACCGTAGCCACCCTGATTGCCCCCGCCGTAGCCGCCTTGGTTGCCCCCGCCGTAGCCGCCTTGGTTGCCACCACCGTAGCCGCCTTGGTTGCCGCCGCCGTAACCGCCTTGGTTGCCGCCTCCATAGCCGCCACCGCCTTGGTTCATAGCGTCGCCGCCGTTGCCCATGTCGGCGCGCTCGAGGAAGCGGACGTTGTCGGCCACAACTTCGGCGACGCGGACTTTTTGGCCTTCTTTGTTTTCGTAGGAGCGGATTTGCAGACGACCATCAACCGCTGCCAGACGGCCTTTGCGCAAGTATTGCGCGCACAGCTCGCCAAGCTTTTGCCAGACGACGATGTTGATGAAGTCCGTTTCACGCTCGCCGTTTTGGTTCGAACGCTGGCGGTCGACCGCCAAGGTGAACTGTGCGACTGCTGTGCCGGACGGTGTGTAGCGCAATTCCGGGTCGGCGGTCAGACGGCCGATCAAGATGATGCGGTTCAACATATGGGATTCCCTCCTCTGGTGTTACCCGATGCGGACGGTGAGATAACGCATGACACCATCGGTGATCTTAAACGTCCGCTCGAGCTCTTTCACAAGCATAGTGCTCCCTTCGTATTGCATGAGCACGTAATCGCCTTCTCGGGCACCTTCGATTTCGTAAGCGAGTCGGCGTTTGCCGATTTCTTGCAATTGGGTGATCCTGCCACCGTTCTGCGTGACAACGTGTTGGAACTTGGTGACCAGCGCACTTCGCGCGTCCGGGTCGAGCTCAGGGCGCAAGACGTACATCGTCTCATACTGTCTCATGTCTGCTCCCCCCTCGCGTTTGGTTTACACGTTGAAGCGGAAATGCATGACGTCGCCGTCGTTGACGACGTACTCTTTGCCTTCCAGACGGACTTTGCCCGCTTCTTTCGCTGCGTTCATCGAGCCGTAGTGCACGAGGTCGTCGTACGCGACCGTCTCGGCGCGGATGAATCCTTTTTCGAAGTCGGTGTGGATGACGCCTGCTGCGCCCGGCGCTTTCGTGCCGCGGGTGATCGTCCAAGCGCGCACTTCTTGCACGCCGGCAGTGAAGTAGGTGATCAGGCCGAGCAGTTTGTAGGCCGACTTGATCAGGCGGTCGAGACCGGATTCTTGCAGGCCGAGTTCTTCGAGGAACATCTGCTTGTCTTCGCCTTCCAGCTCAGCGATCTCCGATTCAACTTTGGCCGAGATGACTACGACTTCAGCGCCTTCACCGGTTGCGAACTCGCGGACTTTCTTGACCAGATCGTTTTCTTCCGTGTTGGCGACTTCGTCTTCTGCTACGTTCGCTACGTAGAGCATCGGCTTGATCGTCAGCAGGTGCAGGTCGCGAACGATCAGGCGCTCTTCGTCGCTCAGCTCGACGGAGCGGGCCGCTTTGCCATTTTCGAGCGCTTCTTTGAGGCGGTTGAGAACGGCTACTTCTTCCTGAACTTTCTTATCGCCCGATTTTGCGCCTTTTTTGGAGCGATCGAGACGCTTGTCCACCGACTCCATATCGGCGAAGATCAGTTCCAGGTTGATCGTTTCGATATCGGACAACGGGTTCACGCCGCCGGAGACGTGCGTGATGTTGGAGTCTTCGAAGCAGCGGACGACATGCGCGATCGCGTTCACTTCACGGATGTGGCCGAGGAATTTGTTGCCGAGACCTTCGCCTCGGGAAGCGCCTTCGACCAGGCCCGCGATATCTACAAATTCAAATGCGGTCGGCACGACTCGGTTCGGAACGACGATTTCCGTCAATTTTTGCAAACGTTCGTCCGGCACTTCGACCACACCAACGTTCGGGTCAATCGTACAAAACGGGTAGTTTGCCGCTTCGGCGCCCGCTTTTGTAATCGCGTTAAAAAGAGTTGATTTGCCGACGTTCGGCAATCCTACAATACCAACAGACAAAGCCATCTGGCTTACACCTCCAAAAGTATTCCAACCTCTATTATAGCAAATCCCTAGAGATTCCACTAATGTTCCACGTGGAACAAGAAAAAAGTTCTCCCGCCTTGGTAGCGAAAGAACCTCTGTGGTCAGAATTACTGAAGAGACTCTCCCTCGTGCATCGCTTCTGCAAAAGACGGGAGCATGTCCAAGTTGTTCCCGGTCTCTGGCTGGCCGTCCCCGGTGGAGTTGGCAATCGTCCAATTGCCTTCCTTGTCCAGAGACGTAATCGAGTCAAATTTCCCTTCGGCCGCTTCCTGCATCGCCTGCTGAATGGAAATCACCCGCCCGGTATGTGTCATCACTTCCGCAATGTCCCCGTTCTGGTCCTTGTTGACGGCGATGATCTTTTCACCCATGGTCCACATCCCTCCTTATGCTTCAGGATGCACGAGAGAGAGGTTGTCTATCCGCAGTGCGGACTATGCCCTCCGTCTGCTCTTCAGCAACTTAATCTGGGCATCCAGTTTCACAATCTGGAAGTCAATCACCTCGCACTGCATGTCCGATTTCCGGTTCGGGCGATTGATGACTTCTCTGTAGTAGGAGTTAAATTCTGTAAACCGTTTCTCAAGGCGTTCAAAACCCTCCGTGAACACCCGCTCCAAACGAATATAGCTCTCTCTGTACTCTTGCAAAGCGATTTCTAAGCGGTCCCCTGGCTCAACACGCTCTGTGCTCACAATGATACCTCCTTGGGGGATGAAGAAAAATTGGGTTGACCCTCAGGCGAGGGTCACGTACTTGGGTCGGCTGGAGGTATTGCTTTTCTTCAATTAGCAGGTTCATTGTAGCACAGGTGGAGAAGCTCGGTCTTTCCCAAATGCACTTCAAAAGCCATCAAATTTTCGACAGGCTCCCTTTATCTTGTGAGAGGTCTTCGAGCTTGCAGGGAGGCTGCGAGGATCTGATCAGGACGGAAGGTCCGCGGCTTTTTGCGCAGGAAACAATAGGCCTGAATCCCCTCGTCTGTCACGTCGGTCACCTGCACGACACGCTGGGAGATCGCCCCCTTGCTGTCCAGATAGATCAGCGAGACGGGTCGATGCTCGCGCTGTGAAATCTCAATCTCTTTTCTCCCTTGAACTGCCATGCCGTACACCTCCGCTCGAATTTCCATCACGTTCTCTTCTTATTATATACGAACACACGTTCCTTATGCCACAAAAATCGAACATTTGTTCCTAAAAATCTGCAAAAAAATCCCCCCTCCGTTTCCCGGAGAGGAGACCTCTGTCACTCACTCATCTATGCTTTCGCCAAATTGACCAGGCAATCATACTGCGCCGACCCGATTCCCAAGTCGCTGCGGCGGTTCGAGGTCAAGGCATTGAGCGCCGTGCCCCGGTTGCCCCACCAGCCCTCTTCGATCTTGATCGTCCGCTTGTGCTGCCCGGAGACGATCTTCACGTTGCCCAGCACCTCGCCGCGCTCGTTGTACACGCGCACGAGATCGCCATCGGCAAGCCCCGTCTCCTCCGCCACAAACGCCGAGATCTCCACCACCGGACGCTCCGGCATCTTCAGCACGTGATAATACTGCGAATTCAAGGAGCGCCGCGGATGGATCGTCAGCAGATGGTACGGGTACTTCCGCGCCAGCTCCCGATCCCGGCGCGGGCTTTCCACCGGCTCTTCAAAAATCGGGATCGGCGATGCCCCGTCCGCTGCTGCCGCCGATGACGCAAACTCATACTTGCCCGACGGCGTGCCAAACTGAAAATCGGCCCACGCCACCGGCTCTTCATGCGCCTTCAAAAAACCGTCCTGCTGCAGTTTCTCCCGCGTGATGCCGTCCTCCTGCAGCGGAGCCATCGCCTCTTCCATCCATGCGTGCACATCGCGGCCAAATTCCTCGCCAAAGCCCAGCTCGTCGGCCAGCCCCTGCAGGATCATCCAGTCCGGACGCGTCTCGCCACGCGGCTCCACAACCCGGTTCACATAGGCCAGATAGGAGTGCCACATCGACGAGTACATGATGTCCTCTTCCTCAAACACCGTCGTGCACGGCAAGAAGTAATCGGCGATCATCCCCGTGTCATGCAGGAACATGTCGATCACCACTTTGCAAGGAATCGACTCATACGCTGCCAAAGTCTTGCCCGTCTCCGGCAACTGCGCCACCGGGTTGCCCCGCGTCACAAACAGCACCTGTACGGGCTGCTCCGTACCCTGCACCGCCAAAATTTCATCCGCCTGCGTGATCTTCGTGAACGCCCGGTAGTCGGTTCGCGCATCCGGCTTCATCAACTTCCGGTAGTCGAAGCGGTGCACCTGATTCGCATAATGCACGCCGCCGCCGGAGCGTCCGACCTGTCCGCTCATCGCACCCAAGGCGTCGATCAACCGGATCGTGTTGCCGCCGTTGGCGTAGCGCTGCAGCCCGAGCCCCAGCAGCGTCGCCACCGCCTTGCCGGAGCCGTAGCGCTCCGCCAGCCAGCGAATGTCGTCGGCCGGCACATCGGTGATCTCCGCCGCCTGCTCGACCGTCCATGTTCGCACATACTCAGCAAACGCATCATATCCGATGGCGTGCTCTTCGACAAACACCCGATCGACCAGCCCCTGCTGGAGCAGATGGGCCGCCATCCCCAGCACCAGCGCCCCGTCTGTGCCCGGCCGCGGTTGGAGCTGTCGCGTCGCTTTGCCGCTCAAATCGGTCATCAGCGGGTCGACGATGACCAGCTCCGCCCCGCGGTTCATCGCCCGCTTCAAAAACGGCATCATGTGCATGTTCGTCACCGAGACGTTGCGGCCCCAGACGACGATCACATCCGTATGTTCCGCCAAGTCCTCCGGATCGTGGCTTTTCCCATAGCCAAAATCGTATTTTTGCGCTTCCAGTCCCGCCCCCCAGCAGATCGAGCCGATCGTGTCGGTAAACCCGCCAAAGAGATTGAAAAAGCGACCCTCCAGATTCTTCAACAGCCCGGACGAGCCGTAATCATAGTGGTGCAGCACCGCCGTCGGCCCGTATTGCGCCTTGGCCTCCCGCATCTGCGCAGCGATCTCCTGAAACGCCTGCTCCCAGGAGATCTGCACCCACTCGCCGTCGACCTTCTTCAGCGGTGTCAGCACGCGCTCCTCATGATACAGCCGGTCGACCAGCTTCCGGCCTTTGATGCACAAGGACCCCTGCGTGATCGGATGATCAGGGTCGCCTTCGACTTTGATCAGCTTGCCGTCCTCGACATGCGCGATCATGCCGCAACAGTCCCAGCAGTCGAGCGGACAGGCTGTGCGAATCGTCTCCACCGCCATCAGGATTCGCCGCCTTTCCGCCGCAGCACTTTGCGCAGGTTGCGTTCGAAATCCCGGCGCGGGATCATCACCGAGCGTCCGCAGTTGACGCATTTCATGCGAATGTCCATCCCCAAGCGGATCACTTCCCACTCGTTGGCGCCGCAGGGGTGGCCCTTCTTCATTTGCACAACATCCCCGAGATCAAACTGTTTGGCCTCCATCGCTCTCTCTCCTCAGACGGGCTCAGCTTCCTGCCGCTGCCACCTTTTTCTTCTCATCCATGTCGGACTGCCCCGGAAACAGCGCGACCTGCTTGGGGTACGGAATCTCGATGCCTTCGCGGTCAAACGCCTCTTTGATCTTGTGCCGCAGCTCCCGTCCGACGCCGTAGTGCTCCATCGGCTTGCAATCCATCGTCATCCGTACGGTCACTTCGTGCGGCCCGATGTTCTGCACACCGAGCACCTGCGGCTCGCCGACCACATTTTCATTTTCCGACTGCACCTGCAAGCCGACCTCTTTCATCACAGCAAACACGCGCTGCAGATCCTCTTCAAACGCGACAAAAACGTCGACAACTGCCAACGAATTCGTCTTCGAATAGTTCGTCACTTGCTGGATCTGCGAGTTGGGGATGATATGGATCTCCCCGGTGTACGCCCGCACTTTCGAGATGCGCAGACCGACTTCCTCGACCGTCCCGCGAATCTGCAGATTGGTATTGATCATCACATTATCGCCCACACCGAACTGATCTTCAAAGATGATGAAAAATCCGGTGAGGATATCCTTCACCAAGCTCTGTGCCCCGAACCCGATCGCCAGGCCTGCTACCCCGGCCCCGGCGATCAGCGTGGTGACATTGATCCCGACGTTCGACAGAATCATCAGCGCGACCAGGAAGTACACCACATAGCGCATCACATTCAACATCAGAGCGATGATCGTCTTGCCGCGCCGTTCATCCATCCGCATCGTGCGGTGTGACAGCACGCGCCCGATCATCACGCGCCCCAGGTTCATCACAAGTTTCGCTGCGATCAGGATCAGCACGATCTTGATCACGATCCAGCCGATCCCCAGCCAAAAATCGGCCGAAGCCAGCGTTTCACCTAAGTTCGTTAACGTTTTCTGTATCGACTCCATATTCCCCTCCTAGAAAAGGTACAGTCTATTATACAAACTGTGCGAAGTTCAGTCATCCGCTCTGCTCACAACGTCACATAGGTTGGCCCGTCCGGTTTGAAGTACCCGCGCACGACCACCTCTTTTTCGGTCAGCACGCGCTGCACTACCTCCAGATCCTGCGGGAAGAAGTCGATCGACAACGCACACCCGGCCGTCACCGTCTTCGGCGTCGGGCGGATGTCGATGTCCAGTCCTGCCCCTTCCAGTTCCGCTTCTGCCCGCAAGGCATGATGCGTTGAATCAAACGCTACCAACCAATACTCCACTGCCATTCCCCTGCCACCATCCTCACCAGAAAATAAACCGATACAAGACATGCACGAACACCGACTTCATCAGCCCCTGATCGAGCCACTGCATCCCCTGAATCCAGCAGATCAGCCCCAGAACGCTGACCAGATAGGTGGAGATGGTCAGCCCGATCCCGAGCCCCATCACGCCGCCCAGCGCCTGTGAGCGCCACATGCCGTGCGCATCTCTCCATAGTGTCTCATACACGCGCAAGATCATTTGCAAGCCGATGAAAACCGCCCCGCCCATCAGGCCCAGCAGAAACAGTTCGTAGAAACGCTCGACCACCGCAGGCGCGTGCGAGTTTAGTCCCTTGGTCACCGCTTGCGCAGTTTCCAGCTCTAAAAATCCGTTCGAGTACGGCGAGGTCTTCACCAGATGCCCGGCCATCCATTTAGCCAACCCAAAGCTCCAGCCTTCGTCAAACAGCACACTTTTCAAAAACGGGATCGACAGCGTCAAAATGAACAGCGGCACCACCAGCGCCAGCGCATCGATGCAAGTTCGCAAAAAACCGCGCTTCCAGCCAAAATAGGCGCACCACGCCACCACGACCATCAACAGCAAGTCCACCACCCGAGCTCCGCCTCCGTTCCCTGCACAAGGTTCTCTTCTCAAGGTATGAGCGGAGTGGACGAGGTATGAAACCTTTTCCAACTGCATATACTGGTAAAACCTATGAACTGCGGAGGAGAAACCACATGTTCAAACCAAACGTAACCCGGAGTGCCGATCTGCCGTACAAGGTTGACCATACAAGCGTTGAAGCTGCCAAGTTTCTTTCCGAACGACTTCTGCACACTGTTCATCAGCCGTCCCGTGAACGCCAAGTGGTAATCGTCTGCATCGGCACCGACCGTTCCACAGGCGACGCGCTCGGGCCGCTCGTCGGCTCCAAGCTGAGCGGGCGTCTGCAAGCCCAGCAAGCGGTCGTCTACGGGACGCTCGATGCGCCTGTGCATGCCGTCAATCTTAAAGATACCATACAAGAGATCGAAGCGAAGTACCACCAGCCGTATGTGATCGCGGTCGATGCCTGCCTTGGGCAGCTCTCCTCGGTGGGCATGGTCACGCTCGGCGACGGCCCGCTGAAACCCGGTGCCGGCGTGAACAAAGTACTGCCGGAAGTGGGCCATATCCATATCACGGGCATCGTGAATGTGGGAGGCTTTATGGAATATTTCGTATTGCAGAACACGCGTCTGTCGGTCGTGATGAAAATGGCCGACTGCATCGCCGACGCGTTGACCGAATCGTTGACACAAGCGGCCACGTTCCCGCTTCCCGAACTGCCGAGCCTGCCGGAGCCCGTTCCGCAAAAACAGCATTTGGTCAATCGGATCAACAACCTGCTCGGCTTCAAAAGCTAATCCTTTCGCATAACAACCCCGACCTCTCCTCATACTAGCTTTGGTTGTCCCACTACCAAAGTCTCTGAGGGGAGGTTTTCGAAATGACCAACAAACGTGTTGCTGTAGAAGCGAATCTGGGCAATGTGCGTGACTTCCTGAGCCAGCAGGGCTATGACTGCTGCGATCTCGACGCGCAGAACCTGAACAATCAAAGTCAAGGCCTCGATGCGATCGTCATCTCCGGCGCAGACCAAAACATCATGGGCATCAACGATACGACGACTAAAGCACCGGTCATCAACGCTCATGGCATGCGCCCCGAAGAAGTCGCGCAGCGCATCCAAAACGCAACCCGCTAACCAAAAAACATCCTGGGCAGCTTCTCCGCCCCAGGATGTTTTCACATTGTTCCACGTGAAACTATTTCAAGTACCGCGTCCGCAGGAACAGGAACAGCCAAACAACCCCCAACCCCACAAACGCCATCCCGAACGCCGCCGAATCGCGGTTCAGGATATCTCCCAGTCCCCAGAAGATAAAGAAGAGGCCGGTGAACAACTCGCGAAGTTTGATATATCGTGTGTTGGTCTTATTGCGCAAAACCAAAATCACGAACGTAAATGCGCCAAGCGCAGACAGCACCATCAAGATGTCGAGAAACTGCCACATGTGATGTAAGTCTCCTTTCCGGTCAAGTTGGCTCTACATTCCATTATACTATAGGTGCTTCTAAATCAATAACAAAAAAAGACCCCGCAATTGCGGAGTCCTCTATCTCATCTTTTCCATCGCCAGCGCGATCGCTTGCTTCTCTTCATCGCTCAGCGGATAGGTTGACGCACCGGCTGTGACCGGTTTGGCGTAAGAGCGGGATTCTTCGCGGCCAAAGATCGACGTAAACACGACTCCGTCCGCATCCCGGTTCAGCACCGCGATGCTGTAGCTGAGATCACTGCCTGTGCCTGGGAACGCATTGTAGCGCACCACGCCGACCGGACCGCACGAGATCTGCAGCTCCTGGGCTTGCTGTTTCTGTGCCGCGATGACACCTTGCACCGTTTCGCGCATCGCCCGCACATCGTCCGCATATGTAAACAGCGCTTGCTCTAAATTCGCCTGCTCCATTCCTTTCATCAGCACCCGGTACCGCTTCTGCACTTTGCGCAGGCGTACCGACTGGATGATGAACACGATCAGAAGCAGCAACAGCAACCCGAAAATCAACGCGACGACCGCATCGAGATTGGCCAAAATCCACTCGTTTGGCTCCATACCCTCGTACCTCCTCTTCTACCACTGATCCGCAACGTTAGCATCTACTGGGCATATTCGCTATTTTAGCACAGAATACGAGGCCCCTGCCTGTACTTTTAAAATGCCCCATCCCAGACAAGATATGGCCGCCAAATACCCCCATGCATAAAGGGAGCCTGCCGTTTTGCAAGCTCCCTTCGCCTTAATATCCATAGGGGATCAGGATCACTTTGATGATCGCCGCCACGAAAATCGCCGGCAGCAGATTGCCAACATTGATCTTCTTGATCTCCATCACGTTCAGCGAGATTCCCATGATCAAGATTCCGCCGGTCGCCGACATCACGGTGATCACCGGGTCGGACAGGAACCCGGCCAGCCACACGGCAGCCAGTGCGATCGCCCCTTGGTACAAAAAGACGGGGATCGCCGACAAGCCGACACCGATGCCCATCGCCGACGTGAAGAAGATCGCTGAGAATCCGTCCAGCATCGCCTTCGTATACAAGATTTTGTGCGACCCTTCCAGACCGCTCTCCAAAGCACCGACGATCGCCATCGCCCCCACACAATAGACCAGCGAGGAAAACACGAACGCCTCCGCGATCTTGCCCTGTCCAAAGCGGCTCATCTTGCCTTCGATCCACTTGCCGAGCAAGTTCAGCTTGCCTTCGATGTCGAGCAGTTCCCCGATGATCCCGCCAAACACCAGCGACGCGATCACAATAAAGAAATCATACCCGTCCGCCGTCGCCACATCGACCACCATCGACAGCCCGATGACAAACACGGCCAGACCTAAGCCCTGCAAGATCGTCACCTTCATCCGATCCGGAATCCGGCTCATCAGCCCGCCGATCGCCACGCCAATCAGAATCGCGACCGCATTCACAACCGTCCCCAACAGAGACATCCTTCCGACTCCCTCTCTTCTGCCTGACACAGCACGCAATCTTGACGTCTCTACTCACAATCAACCTTATCAGAAGCTAGATCCACTCACGCTTCTGCCTGACAAGTCTGCAAGGTCAGCCACTGCCAACAAATCATCCTATTATGATCCACGCTCATTCTTTTGCATTACATCGCACGCGATCTCGGTAATGCTACTCACAATCAACCTATCAAGAGCCAGATCCTCACATTCTTCTGCCTGACATGTCTGCAAGATCAGCCACTGCCGTCACAATCATCCTTACTATGGATCTAGACTCAATCTTTTGCAAAACATAGCACGCAATCTCGGCAACCTACTCACAATCAACCTATCAAGAGCTAAACCCTCTCACTCTTCTACCTGACAAGTCTGCGAGATCAGCTTCCGTAATAACACAGCATGTCAGCGAACGTTCGCACATTCTTCCCTACCGAGAGCTGCAACTGCTTCAGCCTGCGATCTCCGCGACCGCATCCAGCAGCGCCTGCACGTCCTCTGAGGTGGTAAACAGCCCTATAGAGGCTCGGACTACCCCTTGCTCAAGGGTGCCGATCGTCTCGTGTGCGACAGGGGCGCAGTGCAGCCCGGAGCGTACACAGATGCCATAATTACGATCTAAAATAAAGCCGACTTCATGCGACTCATAGCCGGCAATCGTAAACGAAACGATCGGCACTCGCGGCTCGCCAAGCGGCGGGCCATACACCGTAACGCCTGCGATCGATTCCAGTCCCTGATGCAGTTGATATGCTAATGTTTCCTCATGTTCCCGAACCTTGTCAAGACCTTTACTTTCCAGATACGTTATCCCTGCCAACAACCCGGCAATCCCGACGGTGTTCCGCGTGCCGGCCTCATAGCGATCCGGTCGGGTCTTCGGCATCTCCAACAGCTCCGAATATCCGCCCGTCCCGCCGTGCATCAGCGGCTCCAGTTCCACCTCCGGGTGCAAATACAGCCCGCCGGTGCCCTGCGGCCCATACAGGCTCTTATGCCCGGTAAACGCCAACATGCCGATGTTCATCGCTTCCACGTCGATCGGATACACGCCCGCCGTCTGGCACACATCGACCATCAGCACGATGCCATGTTCCTTGGCGATCTTCCCGATCTCTTCAACCGGCAACAGGGTTCCGGTCAGATTCGACCCATGCGTAACGACGATCAGCTTCGTATTCTCCCGAATCGCCTCCCGCACCGACTCCGCCAGCAGGCGTCCCCGCGCATCTCCCTGCACATAGGTAAGCTCCACCCCGCGCTCCCGCCGCACATACTCCAGCGGTCGGCGCACCGAGTTATGTTCCAACATCGTGGTAATCGCATGATCCCCCGGCTCCAACAGCCCGAGAATCCCCATATTCAGCGCTTCCGTTGCATTCTGCGTAAAAATAATATTGTCCGGATTCTTCACGCCAAACAGCCCGGCCACCTTGCGCCGCGCCTCAAAAATCACCCGCGAAGCCTTCATCGAAAGCGCATGACTCCCCCGCCCCGGATTCGCCCCATACTCCCGCAAGCACTCCTCCATCTTCGCCGCCACCTCGGCCGGCTTCGGCCACGAACTCGCCGCATTATCGAAATAAATCACTCCACTCAACCTCCTCCACAACCAACGCTTTTCAAAAACCCCCGCACACCCCCAGCCCCCTTGGGGGAGGGCGGGAGATGCGGAGTGGTGAAATTGAAATCTTATACCCTACCGAAAAAACGGTCTTACTCAATCAAAGGGTTCAGATTTCACCGTGAACCCGGAGCATCTCCCGCCCGGACCCGACCACCCAACCTGCGCCTGCCGCTTCCTTTAAACTCCCCGCAAATACACGTATAGCGGAATCCTCCGCTACTGGCTCTCACACCTACCAGTATCGGATGACCCCGCTATCCCTATCCCTCGCTTACGACTCCTGCAACAAACTCAAAATCCGTTCCAGATCATCTGTCGAGAAGTACTCAATCTCAATCTTCCCACGCTTTTTCCCTTGCAAAATCTTCACACCCGTCCCCAGCCGCGTCCGAAACTCCTCTTCATACTGCTTCAGAACAGGATTCGGCTTCGCAGCCTTCTTCGGCTCGCGCTGTTGCAGATTTTGCATCCGGTTCACCAAATGCTCCACCTGCCGGACCGACAGCTCCTCATCGATCGTCTTCTCGGCCAGGGCGATCTGCTGCTTCTTGTCCTGAATACCGAGCAGCGCCCGCGCATGACCCATCGACAATGTTCCACGTGAAACATGTTCGCGGATCTCCCCCGGCAAATTCAACAAACGCAGCATGTTTGCCACATGAGACCGGGACTGCCCGACCTTCTTGGCCAACACATCTTGCGTCATGTCGAACTTCTCCATCAGGCTCTGATACGCTTCTGCCACTTCGATCGGATTCAGATCCTCACGCTGCAAGTTCTCAATCAGCGCGATCTCATTCATCTGGAGATCCGTAAAGTCACGCACCACCACCGGCACTTCGGTCAGACCGGCCAGCTTCGAAGCGCGCAGCCGGCGTTCCCCGGCCACCACTTCATAGCCGCGGACAGCCGCCCGCACGATCAGCGGCTGGATCACGCCATGCTCACGAATCGACGCTGCCAATTCCTCGATCTTCTCATCATCGAACACACGACGCGGCTGATACGGGTTCGGACGCAATTCCGCTACAGCAACGCTGGAAACCGGCTCGTCCCCTTTCGGATTCGAGTTGAAGATCGCTTCCAATCCCCGCCCGAGTCCGCTTGCACGCTTATTCATGCCCCGACCACTTCCTTTGCGAGTTCCAGATAGACCTCAGCACCACGCGAGCGCGGATCATACTGAATGATCGACTGGCCATGCGAAGGAGCTTCCCCGAGGCGCACGTTGCGCGGAATCACCGTCGTGTACACCTTCTCGCGGAAATACTTCTTCACTTCCTCGATCACTTGCAGACCCAGGTTGGTCCGCGCGTCGAGCATCGTCAACAGCACACCTTCGATCTCCAGCGACGTGTTCAGATGCTTCTGCACCATCCGAATCGTATTCAACAGCTGGCTCAGCCCCTCCAGCGCATAATACTCGCACTGGATCGGAATCAAAACGGAGTCGGACGCCGTCAGCGCATTCACCGTCAACAACCCCAACGATGGCGGGCAGTCGATCAGCATGTAATCAAACTGTGACTTCAGCGGCTGCAAAGCCTGACGCAGTCTGACTTCGCGCGACATCGTCGACACCAATTCAATCTCCGCCCCGGCCAGTTGGATCGTCGCCGGGAGAATTTTTAAATTCGGAACTTCCGTATCGTTGACCGCTTCGCTCGCGTTCACTTCGTTAATCAGCACATCATAAATATCATAGCGCACATCGGCTTTATTAATGCCAATCCCGGAGGTCGTGTTCCCCTGCGGGTCGATATCGATCAAAAGCACGCGCTTGCCAAGACTGGCCAAGCATGCACCGAGGTTCACCGATGTCGTGGTTTTGCCCACGCCACCTTTTTGGTTCGCCACTGCGATGACTCTCGCCATGAGCATCACCCTCTTTCAAAACGTTAAGACGCATCCTTCATTTTACAAGATAAAGCGTAAAAAGGGTAGCATGCAAAAAAGCAGGCTTGTCGCCTGCTGGAATGAATTTCGAATATAGCGAGGAATTTGAGCATAAAACTTACGATTTTGATTTCGGCACACGAATTACAAATTGGTAGTAGTCCTCGTGATCCTCTTCTTCTTTCTCACAATGAATTCCGCTTTGCACGATCATGTCGAGCGACTGGCGAATCGTGTTCACAGCAAGGCGAATGTCGCGGGAGAACGAAATCTTTCGCGGCTTCTTGACCGGAACCTGCGCTTCCAACAGCGCCTTGACGCGCGTTTCCGTCTGCTTGACGTTCATTTCTTTATCTATGATTTCCTGCAACACCTTCAGCTGCAATTCCTCTTGCCCCAGTGCCAGCAGTGCGCGGGCATGGCGCTCCGAGATCTTGCGCGCCATCAGCGACTCCTGCACAGCTTGCGGGAGATTCAAGAGGCGCAGTTTGTTGGCGATCGTCGACTGCCCTTTGCCCAAACGCTGGGCCAGACTTTCCTGGGTCAGCCCATGCAGTTCCAACAGCTTCGCGTACGCCACCGCTTCTTCAATCGCAGTCAGCCCTTCACGCTGCAAGTTCTCGATCACCGCAACCGATGCGGCCTGCGTGTCGGTCAACTCGCGGATGATGGCCGGAATCGACTCCATGCCGAGCTTGGTGCAAGCGCGCCAACGGCGCTCCCCTGCGATCAGTTCATATCTATCGCCAACTTTGCGAACGACGATCGGTTGAATCATCCCGTGGGTGCGGATTGTCTGCGCTAACTCCTCGATGCGTTCATCGTCAAAAATCGTTCTCGGCTGATAGGGGCTGGAAACGATCTGGTCGATTGGAATCTGCTGCACCTCTTCATAAGCTTGAGCTGCATCCTGCCCGGCCACTGCCGTCATCGCTTCTTCCCGATCACCCAGACCGAAAATCCGTGACAATTGCTCTTTCACCACCGAACTCACCCACCTACTCCTATGTACATGCACGTAAAACTTCTCAACATACTTCGGCAAAACTGCGGATTTTTCCTGCTATTCAGCCACAGACTGCAAATGTTCCTATCTTTTTACAAAAAACGACTTAACTTAAAGCGGGCTTTTTGCCGGGGTTCCCGCCTTGCGCGGATATTGTTTCGGCGTGGCTTTGATTTTTTCAACAACGATGATGTTGCGCTCGCCTTCTTCGAAGGGCAGCGCTGTTTTCACCACTTCGACGACGCGCCCGCCGAGCACGTCGAGCGCTTTCTTCGCTTCCGACACCTCGTTGTCCGCATCCGGCCCTTTCATCGCAAAGAAGTGTCCGCCCGTCTTCACATACGGCAGGCACAGTTCCAACAGCACATTCAGGCGCGCCACGGCGCGGGCGGTCACCTGGTCATACTGTGCCCGCCACAGGTCCGGCTTGGCGAAGTCTTCCGCCCGGCCATGCACCGCTTTAAAGCTTTTCACTCCTAACGCGCTGCCGAGCTCGTTCAAAAAGCCGATCCGCTTGTTTAGCGAGTCCAGCACCGTCACCTGCAGTTCCGGTGCCGCGATGTGCACCGGCAGCGACGGAAAACCAGCCCCGGCGCCGACATCGAGCAACGTGCCGCTCCGTTGAAAGCGCGACACCGACAACAGCGTCATCGAATCGTAAAAATGCTTCACATACACGCCTTGCTCATCGGTGATCGCCGTGAGGTTCATCTTTTCGTTCCACTCGACCAGCCAATTGAAATAGGTCTCATATTGCCCCAACTGTTCGTCAGACAGCGTGAGCCCCAGTTTTGCTGCCACTTGCGTCTTGAAGAAGGTCTGCACCTCAGACATTCGCTGCACTCCTCTTTCCGTGAGATTCCAGATAGACCATCAGGATCGAAATATCGGCCGGGTTGACGCCGGAGATGCGCGACGCCTGCCCGATCGAACGCGGGCGGATCTTGCTCATCTTCTCGCGCGACTCGGAAGACAGCCCTTTGATCACGCTGTAGTCGATGTCGTCCGGGATCAATTTCAGCTCCAACTTCTTCTGCTTTTCGATCTGCTGGTACGACTTTTCGATGTAACCGGCATACTTGGTCTGAATCTCCACCTGCTCCGCCACTTCCGGGTGCAGCGCTTCCGGCGCCGGCGCGACTTCAGCCAGCACCTTGTACTCCACTTCCGGACGGCGCAGGAGCTGCTCCAGCGTCACGGCGTCGGCGATCGGTGCCGAGCCCAGCTCGGTCAGGCGGCCGTTGATTTCATCCGCCTTGACCCGGGTGGTGCGCAGGCGGCCTTTTTCACGCTCGATCGCTTCTTTTTTCTGCAGGAAGCGGGCAAAACGGTCATCGGGCACGAGGCCGATCTTGTGACCGAGCTCCATCAGGCGCAGGTCGGCGTTGTCATTGCGCAAGATCAGACGGTATTCGGCGCGTGAGGTCAGCAGGCGGTACGGCTCGTTGGTGCCTTTGGTGACCAGGTCGTCGATCATTACCGCGATGTAAGCATCGGAGCGGTCGAGGATCACCGGATCGCGCTCTTGCGCATGCATCGCCGCGTTGATCCCGGCGACCAGACCCTGCCCTGCCGCTTCTTCATAACCGGACGTGCCGTTGATCTGGCCGGCTGTGAACAGCCCTTCCACCTCTTTGGTCATCAAGGTCAGCTGCAGTTGGGTCGGCACGATCGCATCGTATTCGATCGCGTAGCCCGGGCGCATCATCACGGCTTTTTCCAAGCCTTTGATCGTGCGCAGCATGCGCAGCTGCACCTCTTCCGGCAAGGACGTGGACAGCCCCTGCACGTAGTACTCGGCCGTGTAGCGCCCTTCCGGCTCCAGGAAGATCTGGTGCGACGGACGCTCGGCGAAGCGGACGATCTTGTCTTCGATCGACGGGCAGTAGCGCGGGCCGGTGCCTTCGATCACGCCGGAAAACATCGGCGAGCGGTGCAGGTTTTCCTGAATCACCGCGTGGGTCGATTCGTTCGTATAGGTCAGCCAGCACGGCATCTGTTCGCGCTGCTCGACATCGTCGGAGAATTGGAAATGGTACAACGCCTCATCGCCCGGCTGGATCTCCGTCGCCGAAAAATCGATGGAGTCGCGGTGCACGCGCGGCGGCGTACCCGTCTTGAAGCGGGTCAATTGGAAGCCGTGGCCGAGCAGCGAATCGGTCAATTTCATCGACGGCAGCTGGCCGCTCGGACCGCTCTGGTACTGCACTTCGCCCATGATGATCTTGCCGCGCAGGTAGGTGCCGGTCGTGACGACGACCGCTTTCGCCCGGTAGATCGCCCCGGTGTTGGTGACAACGCCTGTGATGCGGCCGTTTGCCGACAGCAGCTCGTCGACCATCGCCTGGCGCACAGTCAGGTTGTGCGTCGACTCCACCGTCTCTTTCATCCGGTGCGAATAATAAAACTTGTCAGCCTGCGCCCGCAAGGCATGCACCGCCGGGCCTTTGCCGGTGTTGAGCAGCCGCATCTGCAGGTAGGTCAGGTCGGTGTTGCGGCCCATTTCGCCGCCCAGCGCGTCGATCTCGCGCACGACATTGCCTTTCGCCGGGCCCCCGACCGCCGGGTTGCACGGCATATACGCGATATGATCAAGCGAGATCGTCAGCATCAGCGTCTGGCAGCCGAGGCGCGCAGCCGCCAAAGCAGCTTCCACGCCGGCGTGTCCTGCGCCGATGACGATCACGTCATAAGTTCCAGCTTCGTAATGCATCTGTACTCCCTCCTATTTCCCCAGGCAAAATTGCGAGAAGATCTGGTCGAGGAGATCCTCGCCAACCGCTTCCCCGATCACTTCGCCAAGCGACATCCAGCAGTTTTTCACATCGACGGCGACCAGATCGAGCGTCATGCCCATCTGGGCGGAAGCGATCGCTTCGCTCATCTCGCGCATGCCTTTTTCCAACAGCGCCACATGGCGGGCGTTCGACACATAAGTTCCTTCTTTACCCTCAATGCCGCCCGAGAGGAACAGCTCTTCCACCGCCGCTTCCAACTGTTCCAGCCCTACACCGGTCGCGACCGACGTCTCGACGATCCGCTTGCCTTCTGCAAGGCTCCGCAGCGCTTCCAGATCGATTCCGCGCGGCAGGTCCAGCTTGTTCAAGATCAAGATCGCCGGGTAAGGCATCACCGCGGCCAGCAGCTCGCGGTCGACGTCTTCCAAAGGGCGCGAGGCGTCGACCACGAACAAGACCAGATCGGCCTGCTCCAGCGCCGAACGGGAGCGTTCAACCCCGATCTTTTCCACCACGTCTTCCGTCTCGCGAATCCCCGCCGTGTCGATGATGTTGAGCGGAATGCCGCGCAGGTTGATCATCTCTTCCAAAATGTCCCGCGTCGTGCCCGGAATGTCGGTGACGATGGCGCGGTTCGTGCGCGACAAAGCGTTCAAGAGCGACGACTTGCCGACGTTCGGCTTGCCGATGATCACCGTCTTCAGCCCTTCACGCAAAATCTTCCCAGTCGTGGCGCCGGCGAGCAGCTTTTCGATCTCCGCGACGACGACTTGGCCTTCGCGGATCACGTTTTGCGTGGTCACATCTTCCACGTCATGCTCCGGATAGTCGATCGTCACTTCGATGTGGGCGAGCATCTCGACCATCTTCTGGCGCAGGGCCCTGATGTTCCCCGAGAGCTGCCCTTCCACCTGCGAGAGCGCGACTTTCATCGCCATGTCGGTCTTGGAGCGGATCACGTCGATCACCGCCTCCGCCTGTGACAGGTCGATGCGTCCGTTCAAGAAGGCGCGCTTGGTAAATTCGCCAGGTTCGGCCAGCCGGGCGCCATGGTTCAAGACGAGGCGCAACACGCGCTGCACGGCGACGATCCCACCGTGACCCTGGATCTCCACCACCTCTTCGCCCGTGTAGGTGCGCGGCGCTTTCAAAACGGCGCAAAAAACCTCATCGACAGTCTCGCCCGTCTCCGGGTCGACGATGTGGCCATAGTTGAAGGTGTGGCTATCCACAGCAGAGAGCCGCTTCTTGCCCCGATAAATTTTATCCACAACGGAGATCGCTTCACTTCCGGAGACGCGAATGATCGCGATGCTGCCTTCTCCGAGCGCGGTGGCGATCGCCGCGATCGTATCAAACTCATTCATGCATTTCTCTCCCAACTTATCCACTTTCCGTTTAGCTTGCCCGTTCAAGACGATGTGCATAACCATTCTATCATAGCTCAGCAAACGCTGAAAAACTATCCACAGGTGGATAAAAAAACACAAAAAAAAGAGCCTTGCGGGTTATCCACAAGACTTCTTGGCTGTCTTTCTTTACGAACGATGTTTCGAAGGAGTCCGGCGTCCGCCCCGCTCGCGGGATTTCTCGCCGTGCTTCTTCTCCTTCGGCGAGATCACCACTTTGCGATGCGGTTCGTCCCCGTGCGAAAAGGTGACAACATCGGGGCGGTGCTGCAAGTAGGAGTGAATCACCTTGCGTTCAGCCGGAGACATCGGCTCCAACATGATCTCGCGCTTTTGCATCAGCGCCTTGTTCGCCAGCCGCTCGGCGAGGCGTTCCAAGGTCTCTTTGCGGCGCATGCGATACTCTTCCGCATCGAGCACAATTTTCAAAAATCGCTCGCTGTGCTTGTTTGCAACCAGATTGACCAGATACTGCAGCGCATCGAGCGTCGCTCCCCGGCGGCCGATCAGAATCCCGATCGACGCGCCGGACAGCTTGATTTCATACTCGGTGTCGCTTTCTTGCTCCACATCGATTTGCACGTCGTGCAAGGACATCGACGTCAAAACATCGCCCAGGAACTTTTTCGACTCTTCGATCGGGTCGAGCTGAGGAATTTCCACTTCCACCTCTGCATCTTTCTTGCCGAAGAGTCCCAAAAATCCGCGGCGAGGCTGTGTCAGGACAGTTACAGTTACGCGATCACGGGGGACGCCCAATTTTTTCAGAGCCAATTCGGTTGCAAGTTCAACCGTTTTACCCGTAGTGATCACTTTTTTCATTTCTTTTTGCCTCCCGCAGCCGGTGCGGCTGCACCCGGCTGATCAGGCGCTTTGATGCCTTTGGTGAAGTAGGTCTGCACGATGGTCAGGATGTTCGAGAAGATCCAGTACAGGCCCAGCGCCGCCGGGAACTGCCAGGTGAAGAAACCGATCATCAGCGGCATGATCATCAGCATCATCTTGGTGTTCGCATCGTTGTTCACCATCGACATCTTCGATTGAAGGAAGGTGGTACCCGCCGCGAGCACCGCGAGGATGATATTTTCGATCGACTGGGTGCTGGAAAGCGTCAGGATGCCGAGAAATTCGTGCTGCTGCAACGCTTTGTTCGTGTTGATCGCCTGGTACAGCGCCAGCAGGATCGGCATCTGCACGAGAATCGGGAAACAGCCGGCCAGCGGGTTGGCGTTGTACTGCTGGAACAGCTTCATCGTCTCTTCGTTGATCTTTTGCTTGTCGTTCTTGTGCTTCTCGCGGATCTTGGTCAGCTCCGGCGAGAGCTGCTGCATGACTTTCGTGTAGCGGATCTGCTTGATCATCAGCGGCAGCGTGATGATGCGCACGATCAGGGTCACGATCAAAATCGCGACGCCGTAGTCGGTGGTCAGTTGATAGAAGTAATCGAGGCCGTCGGATACGATCCCGACGAATTTGCCCCAGATGCCGCTTCTGTCCAAGGTGCCATCAGCGTTTGTGCTGCCGCAGCCGGTCAGCATCACCGCCAGCAGCAGCAGGGTGACAGGAATTCTCATACGTTGAAACAAGCTGAGTTCCCCTCCTTAATGAGAGCAATCGTGATCTATGTAAGGCTCAGGCACGGGGTCAAATCCCCCTGGATGCCAAGGACCGCACTTGAGAATTCGCTTGAAGGTGAGCCACAAGCCGCGCCACGCCCCGTGGGTGCGCACCGCTTGCAGACCGTATTCCGAACAGGTCGGATGAAAACGGCATGATGGCGGTTTCAAAGGAGAGATGAACTTTCGGTAGAAGCGAAAGAGCAGCATCAGCGCCTGCTTCATCTGCTACCGCACCCCTTTTCTCCGCTCGCCCTGCTTGTCCTGCGCGCCGGTGCCGCTCTGGCGGGGCTTGGCGGCAGGTTTGCGCTTGCCCGCATCGGGGCGGTCCATGTTGCGCAGCAGGTGATGTACATTTTGCACAACGCTTTCATATTCCAGCTCGGCAGCGGAAGGCCGCGCGATCACGACCAGATCATACGCTTCCTTAATCTGTTCGCGGCTCTGGCGAAACGCTTCCCGCAGCAGGCGCTTGACCCGGTTGCGGGTCACCGCCTTGCCCACCTTCTTGCTGACCGAAAAGCCCACGCGGAACGCGTCGCTGTTCCGATTTTTTAAATAATAGATGACGAGATAGCGGTTGGCGAATGACTGTCCATGATGAAAGACCCGCTGAAAGTCTCGTTTGTCTGTCAACCGGTGCTCTTTTTGCAACATAGAACCTGGCCCCCATTCCATCTCCTAGTATACGGAAGCAAGGGTGCCGTTTAACCGCCTGTTATGTAAAAAAGACCACGGTAAACGTGGCCTTATGCGGACAGAACCTTTCTTCCTTTGCGACGACGTGCAGCCAGTACGCGACGGCCGTTCTTGGACGCCATGCGAGCACGGAAGCCGTGAACTTTCTTGCGCTTGCGAGTGTTCGGTTGGAAAGTACGTTTCATCGATCTACACCTCCCTATAGAACTTTCTATCTGAATGAGAGAAAGCCAACTGTAGACAATACACTACGTCATTATAGCGGAGATGCACGATGTTTGCAAGATTGGTTTCACTCGCAAAAAGAGGAAAATCGAACCGCCGGCCTGTGGAAAACTTTTTCGACAGATAAAATACTTTTCGACAAGTCTTCAACAGCATTATCCACAATCCACATGGCTGTGAACAAAGGCGGCTGAATACTGTTTTTGGTGTGGATAAGTTTGAAAAAGTCCGTTGTCATCAGGGTTTCATTTCTGATATGATGGAGTAGCCTGTCCGTGGATAACATTTCTGAATCCACACAGTTACTAACAGGTGTGGATAACTCTGTGGATTACTATCCTCAGGTGTGGATGTGTTATCCATAAGCATGGGGACAAGAGACTGCATCAACCTGCACCATCCGTAACAAATCGACACCGTACGCCTCAATTATTATCCACAATACTTGTTGGTAACCGCAAGGGAATGTGGATTTTTATTGTGTAATTTTTTTTGGGAGGTTCCTGACTTCATGGATCGGCAAGCACTAGACCTGTGGCAGAAGACGATTGCCACCCTGGAGACGAAGCTGTCCAAGCCGAGTTTCGAGACGTGGTTCAAATCGACACAGCCCGTGTCCTATGAGAACAACACACTGATTGTCTCCGTGCCGAACGAATTTTCCCGCGACTGGCTGGAATCTCGTTACTCGGCCATCATCAAGGAAACGCTCACCGCCATCACGAGGCAAGAAGTGACGGTCAAGTTTGTCATCCCGCAAGTTTTTGATGAATCTCTCTATGAAAATTCACCAAAACCTGCGCCGCCAAACACACCGGCCGGACCTCAGGATGAGGAGCTCTCAGAGTTTGTGCCATCGGCGCTCAATCCGAAGTACCTGTTTGACACCTTTGTCATCGGCGCCGGCAACCGCTTTGCCCACGCCGCGTCGCTCGCAGTGGCGGAAGCGCCGGCCAAAGCGTACAACCCGCTGTTCATCTACGGGGGCGTCGGCCTTGGCAAGACGCACTTGATGCACGCCATCGGCCACTACGTGCTGGACAGCAACCCGCAGGCGAAAGTCGTCTATATCTCGTCGGAGAAGTTCACCAACGAGTTCATCAACGCCATTCAGTACAACAAGACGGTCGATTTCCGCAACAAGTACCGGAATGTGGACGTGCTCTTGATAGACGATATTCAGTTCCTCGCCGGAAAAGAACAGACCCAGGAAGAGTTCTTCCATACATTCAATACGCTGCACGAAGAGAGCAAGCAGATCATCATCTCCTCCGACCGTCCGCCCAAAGAGATCCCGACGCTCGAGGACCGCTTGCGCTCGCGCTTCGAATGGGGCCTGATCACCGACATCCAGCCGCCCGACTACGAGACGCGGATCGCGATCCTGCGCAAGAAAGCCAAGGCGGAAGCGCTCGACATTCCGAACGAAGTGATCTCGCACATCGCCAACAAGATCGACACCAACATCCGCGAGCTCGAAGGCGCCTTGATTCGCGTCGTCGCCTATTCGTCGCTGATCAACCGCGATCTGTCGGCGGAGCTGGCGATGGAAGCGCTGAAAGACATCATCCCTTCTAATCGACCGAAAACGATCACCATCGCCGACATCCAAAAGGTGACCGGTGAGCATTTCGAGATGAAGCTGGAGGATTTCAAAGCGAAGAAGCGCACCAAGGCGATCGCCTACCCGCGCCAGATCGCGATGTACCTCGCCCGCGAGCTGACCGATTTTTCGCTGCCGAAGATCGGCGACGAATTCGGCGGCCGCGACCATACGACCGTCATCCACGCGCATGAGAAGATCGCCAAAGAGCTGCAGACCGACTTCACCTTGCGCCAGACGATCGAGACCCTCAAAGAAAAACTTGGCCACAATTAAGAATTGGGGATAACGATTGTGATCAAGCTGTGAATAACTACACAGTCCAACGGGGCGCTGGATATGTGGATAAGTGAAAGAACCTTACGCACAGATTGTCCACACGCGCCAAACCTGTCCAGTCGTGAGGTTTCGACACTTTTCCACATATTCAGTGCCCTTATTACTGTTATTACTGAAAACCTTATAAAAACTACTCCACCTACTACTACTATGCTCGGGGGACTGAGCGTATGACTGCCTGAGGGGGAAACATCCATGAAAATCGTGATCCAGCGCCAAAACCTCGTGCAAGCGATCCAACATGTTCAAAAAGCTGTATCCGGCAAAACGACCATTCCCGTGCTGACCGGCATCAAGATCGTCGCTGCCAAAGACGGCCTGTCTCTGACGGCGACCGACCTTGAGATCGGGATCGAGACCCGCGTCCCGACGCACATAGAAGAAGATCAGATTGTAAACGTTATCGAAGAAGGTGCGATCGTGCTGTCGGCGAAGTACCTCAGCGACATCGTGCGCAAGCTGCCAAGCCAGACGGTGGAGATCGAAGTGAAGCAGAACTACTTGACGATCCTCCGCGGCGGCAAATCGGAATACAACCTGCACGGCCTCGACCATGAGGAGTTCCCGCGCCTGCCGCAGGTCAGCGGCAACCAGATTTTCTCCATGCAGTCTGACATTTTGAAAGACATGATCCGCCAGACCTCGTTTGCTGTGTCCGGCGAAGAGATCCGCCCGGTGCTGACCGGCGTCATGTTCACGCTGAAAAAGGGCAGCTTGAAATTTGTCGCCACCGACTCGCACCGCCTCGCGACCCGCGAATCGAGCGTCGAAGCGCCGGAAGACCTTGAGATTCACAACGTGATCATCCCGGGCAAGAGCCTGAATGAGCTCGGCCGACTGCTGGCCGACGATTCTTCACTTGTCGATCTTGTCGTTGCCGACAACCAGGTGCTCGTGCAAATGGACAAAACGCAGTTCTACACCCGCCTGATCGACGGCCAGTACCCGGACATCTCGCGGATCATCCCGTCCAATTTCAAAACGGGTCTGACCGTGAAGACGAAAGACCTGCAAGGCGCGGTGGAGCGTGCATCTTTGATCGCCAAAGAGCATGAAAACAACCTCGTCCGCTTAAACATCAAAACAGGCGGGATCGAGATTTCCTCCAACTCCCCCGATGTCGGGAAAGTGTCGGAGTCGATCGAAGAGGTGACTGTGAACGGGGATGAGCTGCTGATCGCGTTCAACTCCAAATTCATGCTCGACGCGCTGCGCGTGATCGACAGCGAAGATCTGCTGATCGAATTCACCGGCTCGATGAGCCCGTTTTTGGTGAAGATCCCGGACAATCCGAACTGCCTCCACCTCATCCTGCCGGTGCGGATCTACTAAGGGGGAACCTGTTGTGAGCTATCAAGACGTGAAGATCGAGTCGGAATATATCACCCTGCAGCAATTCCTCAAGTTTGCGGATATTCTCGATTCGGGCGGCGCGGTGAAATGGTTTTTGGAGGAGCAGGACATCAAGGTGAACGGATCGCCGGAGAAGCGCCGCGGCAAAAAGCTGCGCGACGGCGATCTGATCGTCATCGCGGACATCGGCTCCTACCGCGTCGTCCAGGGCTAGCTCGAGATGTGGATCCAAGCGCTTGAGCTGCGCAACTTTCGCAATTACGAATCGCTTCAGCTCACCGATCTTTCGCCGCGGGTGAACATCCTCGTCGGCCAAAACGCGCAGGGCAAGACGAACGTCGTCGAAGCGATTCTGCTTTTGTCTGTCGCCAAAAGCCACCGCACGAACAAAGATGCGGAGATGATCCGCTTTGAGGCGGAGTTCGCTGCGCTCAAAGGCCTGATCGAACGGAATGATCGCAGCTACCGCCTCGATCTCCGCCTGCTGCAAAAAGGCAAGAAAAGCGCAGTCAACGGCGTGGAAAAGCGCAAGATGAGCGACTTTGTCGGTCATCTCAACGTCGTGCTGTTCGCGCCGGAAGACTTGCAGCTGATCAAAGGCGGCCCGCAGCAGCGGCGCCGTTTTCTTGACGTGGAGATCGGGCAGGTCTCGCCGCAGTACCTCTACAACCTCACCCAGTATCAAAAGGTGCTCCTGCAGCGCAATTCCCTGCTCAAAGAGATCGGTCAGAAAAAGGCCGGCGACGAGATGCTGATGATCTGGGACGACCAGCTCGCCGTCTACGGCACGAAAGTGATCAAAAAGCGCCTGGAGTTTGTGGATAAGCTCGAAGGCTTCGCAAGAGATATCCACAAGCGCATCTCCGGCGGCAAAGAAGAGCTGTCGTTTCACTATCAGAATTCGCTGGATTGTACAGAACTTGTACAACTCGAAGAGGTGTACCGCAAGGAGCTGGAGCTGAAGCGTCGCGTGGACATTCTGCGCGGATCGACATCGGTTGGCCCGCACCGCGACGATGTGGAAGTGCGGATCGACGGGCGCAAAGTGCAGACGTTCGGCTCGCAGGGCCAGCAGCGCACCGCTTCGCTGTCGATGAAATTAGCGGAGATCGAGCTGATCAAAGCGGAGGTCGGGGAATACCCGGTGCTCTTGCTGGACGATGTGCTCTCTGAGCTTGACGAGCAGCGGCAATTGCATCTCGTGCAGAGCATGGGGGAGAAGGTGCAGACGATCGTCACGACGACGACGACCTTCGGCCTGGAGCACTTTCTGACCGCCGAAGCTAACGTGTATCGGGTGGAACATGGTATAATCACGAAAGAAGGGTAGGTGAATTTTGGCATGTTCATTCATTTGGGCGGAGACGTCATGGTCCAGAGCAAAGATGTGATTGCCATTTTTGACCTGAAGATGAAGTACTCTTCGGACAGCACCAAAGAATTTCTAAATGTGGCAGACGAAGAAGGATTTGTCGTCATGATTGACGAAAGTGAGAGCAAATCATTTGTGGTGACAACCAAAAAAGTCTACTATTCGCCGATTTCGTCTCTCACGCTGAAGAAGCGGGCCGGATTCGTTTCGGAGCTTGAATAGCAGTTGTACCGTCCCCAGACTTAAATCTGGCGGACTTTTTGTGTAAATGATTGAACTATATTTTGGTGTAACCGATAGGAATTGCGTCAAGAATACATACAAACGTGTTGAATCTGGAGGGTACCGACATTGACTCAGGAATTGAATGCCTCCGTTTATGATGAGAATCAGATACAGGTTCTCGAAGGATTGGAAGCGGTCCGAAAGCGTCCGGGGATGTATATCGGTTCCACGACTTCGAGAGGGCTGCATCACCTCGTCTGGGAAATCGTTGACAATGGCATCGACGAAGCGCTCGCCGGTTTTTGCGATCATGTGCAAGTGACCATTCAAGCGGACAACAGCATCAAAGTCAGCGATAACGGCCGGGGGGTGCCCACCGGGATTCACCCGAAGATGGGGATTCCGACAGTTGAGGTCGTGTATACGATTTTGCACGCCGGCGGGAAGTTCGGCGGCGAAGGCTATAAAGTATCCGGGGGCCTGCACGGCGTCGGCGCGTCTGTCGTCAACGCTTTGTCGGAGTGGATGGAAGTCACCGTCCGCCAGAAGGGCAAAGTGTTTCAGCAGATCTACGACCGCGGCGCCCCGCGCTTCGGGCTGAAAGAGACCGGCGACATGGAAGCGGGAGAACGCACCGGCACGACCGTCATTTTCAAGCCCGACCCCGAGATCTTCCAGGAGACGACCGTCTTTGAATACGAGATCCTCGAAGGCCGTCTGCGCGAGCTGGCCTTTTTGAACGGGGGCCTGCGCATCACGTTACGTGACGAGCGCGAAGGCAGGGAAAAAGAAGAATTGTTCCACTACGAAGGCGGGATCGCGTCCTTCGTGGAATACCTGAACAAAGACCGCGAAGTGCTGTTCTCCCCGCCTGTGTTCACCGCCGGCGAAAAGGACGGCATCATCGCCGAGGTGTCCCTGCAGTACAACGATTCGTACTCCAAGGACAACATCTACTCGTTTGCGAACAACATCAACACGCATGAAGGCGGCACGCACGAATCGGGCTTCAAGTCGGCTTTGACCCGCGTGATCAACGAATATGCGCGCAAATACAACCTGCTCAAAGAGAACGAAAACAACCTGACCGGCGATGACGTGCGCGAAGGCATCTGCGCGATCGTCTCCGTGAAGATCCCGGAGCCGCAGTTTGAGGGGCAGACCAAGACCAAGCTTGGCAACTCCGAAGTGCGCGGGATCGTCGAGACGATTTTTGCCGAGAAGTTCATGACCTTCCTCGACGAGAACCCGACCACGGCGAAGAAGATCATCGAGAAGGCTCTGCTCGCGTACCGCGCCCGGGAAGCAGCCCGCAAAGCGCGCGAGCTGACCCGCCGCAAGTCGGCGCTCGAAGTCTCTTCGCTGCCGGGCAAGCTGGCCGACTGCTCCTCGCGCGACCCGCACGAGTCGGAGCTCTTCATCGTCGAAGGGGACTCCGCAGGCGGTTCGGCGAAGCAGGGCCGCGACCGGCACCGCCAGGCGATCCTGCCTTTGCGCGGCAAGATCCTCAACGTGGAGAAGGCGCGCCTCGACAAGATCCTGTCGAACAACGAGATCCGCGCGATCATCACGGCGCTTGGCACCGGGGTCGGCGACGACTTCAACCTGGAGAAAGCGCGCTATCACAAGCTCGTCATCATGACGGACGCCGATGTCGACGGTTCGCACATCCGCATCCTGCTCCTGACTTTCTTCTACCGCTTCATGCCGGAGCTGGTCCGCGCAGGCTATGTCTACATCGCGCAGCCGCCGCTCTACAAGATCACCAAAGGCAAGACGATCAGCTATGCGTACAACGATCGTCAGCTGGAAGAGAAATTGAACGAGATCGGCCGCACCGGCATCAACATCCAGCGCTACAAAGGTCTCGGCGAGATGAACGCCGAGCAGCTCTGGGAGACGACGATGGACCCGGAGAGCCGGACGCTGTTGCAAGTCGACATCGAGAGCGCGACGCGCGCCGACGAGTTTTTTGACAAGCTGATGGGCGACCGGGTAGAGCCGCGCCGTGAATACATCGAGCAAAATGCGCGTTATGCGCAACTGGACGTCTAGAACAAAATCTAAGGGGATTCCTCATGGCTGAAATTGATCGCAATCCGACGATAGACATATCCAAGGAGCTTCGAAACTCCTTTATCGATTACGCAATGAGTGTCATCGTCTCCCGCGCGCTGCCAGATGTGCGCGACGGGCTGAAGCCGGTGCATCGCCGGATTTTGTACGCGATGTACGAAGTTGGCATGACGCCGGATAAGCCTTACAAGAAATCTGCCCGCGTCGTCGGCGACGTGCTGGCAAAATACCACCCGCACGGCGACGCCTCCGTCTATGACGCGATGGTGCGGATGGCGCAGGATTTCAACACGCGCTATCTGCTGGTCGACGGCCACGGCAACTTCGGTTCGGTCGACGGCGACTCTGCGGCGGCGATGCGCTACACCGAGGCCAGAATGTCCAAGATCGCGATGGAGCTCCTGCGCGACATCAACAAAGAGACGGTCGACTTCGGTCCGAACTATGACGGCAACGAAAAAGAGCCGCAAGTGCTGCCGGCGCGCTTCCCGAACCTGCTTGTCAACGGCTCGGCGGGGATCGCCGTCGGGATGGCGACGAACATTCCGCCGCACAACCTGCGCGAAGTGATCGACGGCGTGCTGATGATGATCGACAACCCGGACGTGACCGTCTCCGATCTGATGACGGTCATCCCGGGTCCGGACTTCCCGACCGCAGGCCAGATTCTTGGCCGCTCCGGGATCCGCTCCGCCTATGAGACGGGCCGCGGCTCGGTCGTCATGCGCGCCAAGTCCGAATTTGAAGAAGCGAACAACGGCAAGACCCGGATCATCGTTACCGAGCTGCCGTTCCAGGTCAACAAAGCCCGCCTGATCGAGAAGATCGCCGAGCTGGTGCGTGACAAGAAGATCGACGGCATCACCGACCTGCGCGACGAATCGGACCGCAAAGGGATGCGCATGGTGATCGAACTGCGCCGTGACGTCAAGCCGCAGGTGGTCTTGAACAACCTGTACAAACAGACTCAACTGCAGACCACGTTTGGCGTGAACACGCTGGCGCTGGTCAACGGCGAGCCGAAAGTGCTCAACCTGCGCGAAGTGATTTACTACTACATCGAGCATCAAAAGGACGTCATCACCCGCCGCACCCAGTATGAGCTGAAAAAGGCGCGTGCCCGCGCCCACATTCTCGAAGGATTGCGCATCGCGCTCGACCATATCGATGCGGTCATCGCGCTGATCCGTGCTTCTCGCACGACAGAAGATGCGCGCAACGGCTTGATCACCGAGTTCAAGCTCTCCGAAGAGCAGGCCCAGGCCATTCTCGACATGCGCCTGCAGCGCCTGACGGGACTTGAGCGCGACAAGATCGAGAACGAATACAACGAGCTGATGAAGCAGATCGCCGAATACGAAGCGATTCTTGCGGACGAGGCGCTGCTGATGAACGTCATCAAAGAAGAGATCACGGAAATTCGCGAAAACTTCGGCGATGACCGCCGCACGGTGATCACATCGGCAGAAGGTGAAATCGACGAGGCAGACCTGATCCCGGTCGAAGATGTGGTGATCACGATCACGCATCAAGGCTATATCAAGCGCCTGCCCGTCTCCACCTACCGCAGCCAGCGCCGCGGCGGACGCGGCGTGACGGCGACGGGGATGAAAGAAGAGGATTTTGTGGAACACCTCTTCATCACCTCCTCGCATAACGACGTGCTGTTCTTCACGAACCGCGGCCGCGTGTACCGTCTGAAAGGCTACGAGGTGCCGGAGTTTGGCCGTGCTGCGAAAGGCACGCCGATCATCAACCTGCTGAACATCGAGCAGGGCGAGAGCGTATCGGCCGTCATTCCGCTCGACCATACCGCGCCTGACGATCTGGTGGACGAAGTGATCGACAACGGGACAGAGGCGGCCGAAGAGGACGTGGCGGCGCAAGGGCCGTTCCTCTTCATGGGCACGCGCAAAGGCGTGGTCAAAAAGACGCCGCTCTCCCAGTTCAACAACATCCGCAAGGCCGGCCTGATCGCGCTCACGCTGCGTGACGAGGACGAGCTGATCGGAGTCAAGCTGACCGACGGCAAACAGGAGATCATCATCGGCACCCGCGAAGGCATGTCGGTGCGTTTCGCCGAGCAGGATGTGCGTTCGATGGGACGCACGGCTGCCGGGGTCAAAGGGATCGATCTGACGGCGAGCGATGTGGTGATCGACATGGACGTTGTCAACAAGGCAGCGTACGTGCTGGTCGTGACCAGCAACGGCTACGGCAAGCGTTCCCGGATGGGCTCCTACCGCATTCAGGGCCGCGGCGGCAAAGGGATCAAGACCCTCGACCGCACAGACAAGACCGGATATGTGGTCGGCCTGAAGATCGTAACGACCGACGACGATATCTTAGTCATTACCAACACCGGTGTCGTCATCCGAACTCCGGTCAACCAAATCTCGGAACAAAGCCGCATCACCCAAGGCGTCAAGTTGATCAACCTCCATGGCGACGGCGAGGAAGTCTCGACCGTAGCCCGCGTCCTCACCGGCGACGAGGATGAAGATACCGAGTCTTGAGCAACATCATGCCACGCTCCGTAAGGGGCGTGGTTTTTTCATGCCGAAACAGCAACGAAAAGAAAATCAGATCTAGCTGTTGACATACTAGTATGACCTGTGGTAAATTAACTCTTGTCGCCGCGAGAGACATGCGGTGATGGTAGCCCAGCGAAGAACGCGACGTCCTGTCGCAACGCTGGACAATGAACATCCTGTTCTTGATCCTTGAAAACTAAACGAGTGTTACAGAGATAGATGCGAGCCAAGATGCAAACTTTCTCAACTTCGGTTGAACAACTTTTATTGAGAGTTTGATCCTGGCTCAGGACGAACGCTGGCGGCGTGCCTAATACATGCAAGTCGAGCGGACTGGAGGGAGCTTGCTCCCA